>NZ_JAXAFK010000003.1:300000-564002 GCF_033898505.1 Pectobacterium carotovorum
CCAACAGCGGCAAACTGGAGCCGTGGGCGCTACGACTTCCCTCCGGCGAATCAGAGTTACTCTTACCCACCTCGATGGTCTGCAACAACATCGAAACGCGCCTCTGTTTCGCACTGCAAGGGCTAGGGATCGCCTACCTGCCAGATTTCTCCATCCGTGAAGCGCTGGCCGACGGCCATCTACAGCCGATCCTGACCGACTATGTGGAACGCAGCGGCGTCTTCTATGTGTTATGGCCTGCCAGCAAACACCCGTCACCAAAAGTACGGGCACTCGTGGATTTCCTCTGCGCGCGAGTATTTCCCACCTCTGATGCGTAAAAAAATCCGGCACCTGTAAAGGTGCCGGATTGAATTCACGCTAGTCGAACCTGAGCGAACTTACTTCTTCTTCGCTTTCGGGTTCGGCAGGTCAGTGATGCTGCCTTCAAAGATTTCAGCCGCCAGACCAACGGACTCATGCAGCGTTGGGTGCGCATGGATGGTCAGTGCGATATCTTCTGCATCACAGCCCATCTCGATTGCCAGACCGATTTCACCTAACAGTTCACCACCGTTAGTACCGACAATCGCACCACCGATAACACGGTGAGTTTCTTTGTCGAAAATCAGTTTGGTCATACCGTCAGCGCAGTCAGACGCGATAGCACGGCCAGACGCGGCCCATGGGAAGGTCGCGGTTTCGTAGCTGATGCCTTTCTCTTTCGCTTCTTTCTCGGTCAGACCTACCCACGCCACTTCCGGTTCGGTATAGGCGATAGAAGGAATCACTTTCGGATCGAAGTAGTGTTTCTTACCGGAGATGACTTCGGCAGCAACGTGGCCTTCATGCACGCCTTTGTGCGCCAGCATCGGTTGACCGACGATGTCGCCGATAGCGTAGATGTGTGGCACGTTGGTACGCATTTGCTTATCAACGTGGATGAAGCCGCGATCGTCCACTTCCACGCCCGCTTTGCCCGCATCCAGGTTTTTGCCGTTCGGCACACGGCCGATAGCCACCAGAACCGCATCGTAACGCTGTGGTTCGGCAGGCGCCTTTTTACCTTCCATCGTCACATAGATGCCGTCTTCTTTGGCTTCTACTGCCGTCACTTTGGTTTCCAGCATCAGGTTGAACTGCTTGCTGATACGCTTGGTGAAGACTTTGATGATGTCTTTGTCAGCAGCCGGGATAACCTGATCGAACATTTCAACAACGTCGATCTGTGAACCCAGAGCGTGGTAAACGGTACCCATTTCCAGACCGATGATACCGCCGCCCATCACCAGCAGACGTCCTGGGACGCTTTTCAGCTCCAGCGCATCGGTAGAATCCCATACGCGCGGGTCATCATGAGGAATGAAAGGCAGTTGGATTGGACGTGAACCCGCCGCGATAATCGCATTATCGAAGTTGATCGTCGTTTTGCCGTTTTCACCGTCGACTTCCAGCGTGTTAGCACCGGTGAATTTACCCAGACCGTTAACGACTTTAACTTTACGGCCTTTCGCCATGCCAGCCAGACCACCGGTCAGTTGGGTGATGACTTTTTCTTTCCACAGACGGATTTTATCAATGTCGGTTTTAGGTTCACCGAACACGATACCGTGTTCCGCCAGTGCTTTGGCTTCTTCAATGACTTTAGCAACGTGCAGCAGGGCTTTGGAAGGGATACAGCCAACATTCAGACACACCCCACCCAACGTGGAGTAGCGCTCTACCAGTACGGTTTCCAGACCCAAATCCGCCGCGCGGAATGCAGCAGAGTAACCCGCGGGGCCGGCACCAAGTACCACTACCTGAGCTTTAATTTCAGTACTCATCATGACCTCTTAATTGTTTTCCGGCGGGTCTGTGACGTCACACCCGTCATCATTCTGATTGAGGGTGCATTTTTAATAACGCCCTCTTCCACCGGGACGTGTCTTTGCCGCAGTAGTTTACAAAATCGTTAACAATTTTGAAACAACAAGCGACTAACGATTTGTCCTTAATCACTGATTGCTGTAACAAATAACAGCTTATCAGAAAAAAGCCGGCCGTCAGGCCGGCTTTTCGATTACATCACCAGACGGCGGATGTCAGACAACGTGTTGTTAATGATGGTAATGAAGCGCGCACCATCAGCACCGTCAATGACACGGTGGTCGAAGGACAGAGACATCGGCATCATCAGACGCGGAGTGAACTCTTTACCATTCCAGACCGGTTCCATCGCGGACTTGGACACACCCAGGATAGCCACTTCCGGCGCGTTGACGATCGGCGCAAAGTGCGTAGTCCCGATGCCACCCAGGCTGGAGATAGTGAAGCATCCGCCCTGCATTTCGCCTGCAGTCAGTTTGCCATCACGGGCTTTCTTGGAGATCGCCATCAGTTCACGAGACAGTTCGATGATGCCTTTCTTGTTCACGTCTTTGAACACTGGAACCACCAGACCATTCGGGGTATCAACCGCAACACCGATGTTGATGTATTTCTTCAGCGTCAGACGTTGAGCGTCTTCAGACAGTGAACTGTTGAAACGTGGCATTTGCTCAAGGGCAGCAGCAACGGCTTTCATGATGAAGACAACCGGGGTGATCTTCACATCCAGTCTGCGCTTCTCAGCTTCCACGTTCTGCTGTTTGCGGAACGCTTCCAGTTCGGTGATGTCAGTTTTGTCGAAGTGCGTAACGTGCGGAATCATCACCCAGTTACGGCTCAGGTTAGCACCAGAGATTTTCTGGATACGGCCCAGTTCCACTTCTTCCACTTCACCAAACTTGCTGAAGTCGACTTTCGGCCATGGCAGCATACCCGGCAGACCGCCGCCAGCGGCAGCAGCTGGCGCAGACTCAGCACGTTTCACCGCATCTTTCACGTAAGCCTGAACGTCTTCGCGCAGGATACGGCCTTTACGACCAGAACCCTTCACTTTCGCCAGATTCACGCCGAACTCACGTGCCAGACGACGGATAACCGGCGTCGCGTGAACGTAAGCGTCGTTCTCAGCAAATTCGCTCTTGCCTTCCGCTTTCGCAGCCGGTGCAGCAGCTGGTTTTGCCGCCGGAGCCGGTGCAGCCGCTTCTTGCTTGGCAGCCGGAGCTGGGGCCGCCGCAGGTGCAGCGCCTTCCACTTCGAAGACCATGATCAGTGAACCGGTTTTCACTTTATCACCGGTGCTGATTTTGATTTCTTTAACCGTACCCGCGAACGGCGCAGGGACTTCCATTGAAGCCTTATCGCCTTCAACAGTGATCAGTGATTGCTCAGCCGCGATTTTATCGCCAACTTTAACCATCACTTCAGTCACTTCGACTTCGTCACCGCCGATATCCGGTACGTTGACTTCTTTCGCCGCAGAGGCCGCTGGCGCAGCTGCTGCTGGAGCAGCGGCTTGTGCCGGAGCGGCAGCAGGTGCAGCACCTGCCACTTCAAATACCATGATCAGAGAACCGGTAGAGACTTTATCGCCGGTGCTGATTTTGATCTCTTTAACCGTACCTGCGAAAGGTGCTGGCACTTCCATAGAGGCTTTGTCGCCTTCTACGGTGATCAGAGACTGTTCAGCCGCAACGGTGTCGCCCACTTTCACCAGCACTTCAGTCACTTCGACTTCGTCGCCGCCGATATCTGGTACGTTGACGTCTTTCGCAGCCGATGCCGCTGGTGCAGCAGCCGGCGCCGCTTCTTTCTTCTCTTCTGCCTTAGCAGGTGCAGCGTCAGCTGCACCGTCGGCGGAATCGAAAATCATGATCAGTTTGCCAGTTTCAACTTTGTCACCAACAGAGACTTTAATCTCTTTAACGACACCAGCCTGCGGAGAAGGGACTTCCATAGAAGCCTTATCACCTTCAACCGTGATCAGCGACTGTTCAGCTTCAACTTTATCGCCAACCTTCACCAGCACTTCGGTGACTTCAACTTCATCTGCACCGATATCCGGTACGTTGATTTCGATAGCCATGTAATCTTTACCTCTTATGCCAGACGCGGGTTAACTTTATCTGCATCGATGTTGAATTTAGTGATGGCATCAGCAACCACTTTCTTATCGATTTCACCGCGTTTAGCCAGTTCACCCAGAGCCGCAACCACGACGTAAGACGCGTCCACTTCGAAGTGGTGACGCAGGTTCTCACGGCTGTCAGAACGACCGAAACCGTCAGTACCCAGTACGCGGTAATCGCTCGCTGGGATGAAGTTACGGATTTGCTCAGCAAACAGCTTCATGTAGTCAGTAGATGCTACCGCTGGCGCATCGCTCAGTACCTGAGCCACGTAAGGTACGCGTGGCGTTTCGGTCGGATGCAGCATGTTCCAACGCTCACAATCCTGGCCTTCGCGAGCCAGTTCAGTGAAGGAGGTTACGCTGAATACGTCAGAACCGATACCGTAGTCTGTCGCCAGAATCTGAGCCGCTTCACGTACGTGACGCAGGATAGAACCGGAGCCCAGAAGCTGTACTTTACCTTTGCTACCTTCAACCGTTTCCAGCTTGTAGATACCCTTGCGGATACCTTCTTCCGCACCCTGCGGCATCGCAGGCATGTGGTAGTTTTCGTTCAGCGTGGTGATGTAGTAGTAAATGTTTTCCTGCGCTTCACCGTACATGCGGTGCAGACCGTCATGCATGATGACCGCGACTTCATAGGCGAATGCTGGATCGTAGGAGATACAGTTCGGGATAGTCAGAGACTGAATGTGGCTGTGACCATCTTCGTGCTGCAGACCTTCGCCGTTCAGCGTTGTACGACCTGAAGTACCACCGATCAGGAAGCCACGCGCCTGTTGGTCACCCGCTGCCCAGCACAGGTCGCCGATACGTTGGAAACCGAACATGGAGTAGTAGATGTAGAACGGGATCATCGGCAGGTTGTTGGTGCTGTAAGACGTTGCCGCTGCCAGCCAGGATGAACCTGCGCCCAGTTCGTTAATACCTTCCTGCAGAATCTGACCTTTCTGGTCTTCTTTGTAGTAAGCAACCTGCTCACGGTCCTGCGGGGTGTACTGCTGGCCTTTCGGGCTATAAATACCGATCTGGCGGAACAGGCCTTCCATACCGAAGGTACGCGCTTCGTCAGCGATGATTGGAACCAGACGATCTTTGATAGATTGGTTCTTCAACATCACGTTCAGGGCACGAACAAATGCGATAGTGGTAGATATTTCTTTGTTCTGCTCTTCCAGCAGGGTGCTGAAATCTTCCAGCGTTGGCAGGTCCAGCTTCTCGTCAAAGTTCGGCTGACGAGACGGCAGGTAGCCACCCAGCGCCTGACGACGCTCGTGCAGGTATTTGTATTCTTCAGACTCTTTATCGAAAGTGATGTATGGCAGTTTTTCGATATCGGCATCAGACACTGGCACGTTGAAGCGGTCACGGAAGTAACGCACGCCATCCATGTTAACTTTCTTAACCTGGTGAGCGATGTTCTTACCTTCAGCCGCGTCGCCCATACCATAACCTTTAATGGTATGCGCCAGAATAACGGTTGGTTTGCCTTTGGTGTCCTGCGCTTTTTTCAGTGCAGCGTAGACTTTCTTAGGATCGTGACCACCACGGTTCAGTGACCAAATCTGATCGTCGCTCCAGTCTTTAACCAGTTCTGCCGTCTCCGGGTATTTACCGAAGAAGTGCTCACGCACATAGGCACCGTTTTTGGATTTGAAGGTCTGGTAGTCACCGTCAACGGTTTCTTCCATCAGTTGGATCAGTTTACCGCTGGTGTCTTTACGCAGCAGTTCGTCCCAACGGTCGCCCCACATGACTTTGATCACATCCCAGCCAGCGCCGCTGAAGATACCTTCCAGCTCGTTGATGATCTTACCATTACCGGTAACTGGGCCATCAAGACGTTGCAGGTTACAGTTGATGACGAACACCAGATTGTCCAGTTTTTCACGGGTCGCGATAGTGATCGCACCCTTGGATTCTGGTTCGTCCATTTCACCGTCGCCCAGGAAGGCATAAACGGTTTGCTTAGAGGTATCTTTCAGGCCACGGTTTTCCAGATACTTCAGGAATTTAGCCTGGTAGATAGCACCAATCGGGCCCAGACCCATAGAGACGGTCGGGAACTGCCAGAAGTCCGGCATCAGTTTCGGGTGCGGGTAAGAAGACAGACCGTTACCGTGAACTTCCTGACGGAAGTTGTTCATCTGGTCTTCGGTCAGACGGCCTTCAAGGAAGGCACGAGCGTAAACGCCCGGAGAAATGTGGCCCTGGAAGTAGACCAGGTCGCCGCCGTCCTGCGCAGTGCGAGCACGGAAGAAGTGGTTAAAACACACTTCATAGAAAGTGGCGGAAGACTGGAAAGAAGCCATGTGGCCACCCAGATCCAGATCTTTTTTCGAAGCACGCAGTACTGTCATGATCGCGTTCCAGCGGATTGCTGAGCGAATACGACGTTCCAGATCCAGATTACCAGGGTACTCCGGCTCGTCTTCCACTGCGATGGTGTTGATGTATTGACGTGCAGCCGTACCAGCAGCAACGCTGACACCGCCTTTACGTGCTTCACTCAGAACCTGATCAATCAGGAACTGGGCGCGTTCAACACCCTCTTCACGGATGACCGATTCGATCGCCTGCAGCCAGTCGCGGGTTTCGATCGGATCCACGTCATTATTTAAACGATCTGACATGGTTATTCCTTATCTTCTCTAATAAGTTGGTTTGTTGGAGCCTGTCTTCCTGCATTCTGGCTTAGATTTGGCCATAAGCAAAACGCATGAAGACAGGCTCATCGTCGTGATTACCGCATTCAGAGCACCAAAATATAGGTGCTCAGTCCTTGCGTTGCTGGAGCCGACGCAGCGATCTCTCGCGCCGACTATGTTCCCGGTTAAGATCCAGCAATACTTCCTCAATAAACGCCAGATGACGGTGTGATGCTTCGCGCGCCTTCTCCGGCTCACGGGCAACAATCGCCTCAAAAATGCTGGCGCGATGAATGCTCACCTGAGCCAACACTTCACGGCTCAAATAAAGCAATTCAAAATTCTGCCTCACGTTCTGTTCGAGCATCGGCCCCATACAGCGCACCAAATGCAGTAAAACCACATTATGCGTGGCTTCTGTTACAGCAACCTGATACTGCATAACGGCTTCTGACTCGGCGTTCAGATCGCCCGCTTCCCTCGCCTTCTCAATCACGGCATGGCAATCCCGGATACGCTGAAGATCCGATTCTGTGCCACGCAGTGCAGCGTAGTAGGCAGCAATGCCTTCCAGCGCATGACGCGTTTCCAGAAGATCGAACTGTGATTCGGGATGTGTGCTCAGTAATTCTGCCAGCGGATCGCTGACGCTTTGCCATAGATTGGCTTGAACGAAGGTACCACCACCCTGACGGCGCAAAAGGAGACCTTTGGCTTCCAGGCGTTGAATGGCTTCTCTCAGAGAAGGGCGGGAAACATCGAACTGTTTTGCCAGTTCGCGCTCCGGTGGGAGCTTCTCGCCGGGGCGCAAGGTTCCCTCAAGTATCAGAAACTCCAACTGCTGCTCAATCACATCTGACAGTTTGGGCTGACGGATCTTGCTGTATGCCATAGTGAATTCTTCTCTGCGAATGGCGCGGAGTCAATTGGTAATACCAATTTCAAAAACGTGACGCTAAAGTAACAAAGTATTCACCTTCTGTCCATAAGGACCTTGAGCTAAATCACCAATCCCACCAGATTTTAACAAATGCACGAGAAACATGCGGCAAAGTGATAGCCCGCCTGTGGTATTACCATTAATCCCCTCTGTCTATATTTTAACTTTTTTGAAACGTGAAGCAGGCATTGCTGAACCGTTTAAATGCGCAAATAGTGAATTTTAATTCATAAAATGAGAATTTTTACTCACCAAGAAAAAGGAGATTCCCCACCCATCCTCATCATGGTCAACACCGTTTTTACAGCAGGGATAAAGAGATAATAAAAGGGAGTAAACCCAAAGAGGTACCCCCCTCTCACATCCCTCTCCGATCTTCTCCTGCTCAGGGGCTTAATCAAGGAAAGGTAAAAATTTTGATGTAGCGATAGTTTTTAATTATCAGACTATAAGAAATCAGTGCAATCTTGAGCACTTACCACTATTCTCTGGCAAACGGTAGGTGTTTTCTTATTTTAAGAAATACCACTCCGTAAAAATAAAATTACATAAACGTACAGTCACTAATACGCGTGTTCGTTCACACCGTGTTTTTTACTTGCACTGGCAGAGGGTTAAATTTGATGGATAATCAACAAACGGACGGCACGCTAAAGCGTGGTTTGAAAAACCGTCATATTCAGTTGATTGCCTTGGGTGGCGCGGTAGGTACTGGCCTCTTTCTTGGTATTGCGCAAACAATCAAAATGGCTGGGCCATCAGTCCTGCTAGGCTATGCGATTGGCGGGCTGATCGCGTTTCTCATTATGCGCCAGTTGGGCGAGATGGTGGTTGAAGAGCCGGTAGCCGGATCGTTCAGCCACTTTGCTTATAAATACTGGGGCGATTTCGCTGGATTTGCATCAGGATGGAACTACTGGGTGCTGTATGTTCTGGTCGCGATGGCCGAGCTCAGCGCCGTGGGAATTTACGTCCAGTACTGGTGGCCAGACATTCCGACCTGGGTGTCCGCTGCCGTGTTCTTCCTGCTGATTAACGCCATCAATCTGGCAAACGTCAAAGTCTACGGTGAGATGGAGTTCTGGTTTGCCATCATCAAAGTCGCCGCGATTATTGGCATGATCGTCTTCGGCGGCTGGCTGCTGCTCAGCGGCACGGGCGGTCCGGAAGCCACCGTGACTAACCTGTGGGCGCAGGGCGGGTTCTTCCCGAACGGCGTGCTCGGCCTGGTGATGGCGATGGCCGTTATCATGTTCTCATTTGGCGGGCTGGAACTGGTGGGGATTACCGCCGCAGAAGCGGATGACCCAGAGAAAAGCATTCCACGCGCGACCAATCAGGTTATCTACCGCATCCTGATTTTCTACATCGGCTCGCTCGCTATCCTGCTGTCACTTTACCCGTGGGGCAAGGTTGTAGAAGGCGGTAGCCCGTTCGTCATGATCTTCCATGAACTGAACAGCAACGTCGTGGCGACGGTGCTGAACATCGTGGTACTGACCGCAGCGCTGTCCGTTTACAACAGCTGTGTATACTGCAACAGCCGCATGCTGTTCGGTCTGGCAAAACAGGGGAATGGGCCGAAAGTGCTGGAAACCGTCGATGGCCGTGGCGTTCCGGTTGTCGCTATCGGTATCTCCGCGCTGGCGACCGCGCTGTGCGTGCTGATCAACTACCTCATTCCAGGTAAAGCCTTCGAGCTGTTGATGGCGCTGGTCGTGTCCGCGCTTGTGATTAACTGGGCGATGATCAGTCTGGCGCACCTGAAGTTCCGTGCGCAAAAAGACAAAGAAGGTGCGGTGACCAAGTTTAAGGCGCTGTTTTACCCGCTGGGTAACTACCTCTGCCTGCTGTTCCTGGCCGGTATACTGGTCATCATGTTCCTGACGCCGGGCATTCAGATTTCCGTTCTGCTGATTCCAGTCTGGCTGGTGATTCTGGGCGTGGGCTACTTTATCAAAAAGAAAAACCAGGCGAATTAAGTCGTTACAGCGTTCACCCCGTCCTTTTCCATGGCCGACTATGTCGGCCATTTTCATATTTGCAATCTCCATCACACTTTGCCCCTCCCGACCCATTTGTCCATTTTTGCAACCGATTTCATACGCTCTTTTATCCCTATCGAGGGGAATAATCGTGTTTACACGTTAAGCACAGGAGTCGTATTCATGAAGAACAACGCACTGTCCGTTAAAGAAAAGATTGGCTACGGAATGGGAGACGCAGGATGCAACATGATCGGCGGGGCCATCATGCTATTTCTGAGCTATTTCTACACTGATATCTATGGGCTTTCGCCTGCTTTAGTCGGCACTCTGCTACTCTCCATTCGCGTCGTCGATGCCGTCACGGATCCGATTATGGGCGCGATCGCCGATCGCACTCAAAGCCGCTGGGGTCGCTTTCGGCCCTATCTGCTTTGGGTCTGCGTGCCCTATGTTTTGTTCAGCGTACTCATGTTTACCACACCGGACTGGAGCTACAACGGCAAGGTCATCTACGCTTTTGTCACCTATTTCCTGATGTCGCTGACGTACACCGCCATTAACATCCCTTACTGCTCGCTTGGCGGTGTGATCACTGCGGACCCACACGAGCGGGTGTCCTGTCAGTCATACCGCTTCATTATGGTCGGTATCGCCACGCTCATTCTCTCCTCGACACTGCTGCCGATGGCCGAATGGTTCGGCGGTGAAGACAAAGCGCGCGGCTACCAAATGTCGATGGGCGTGATGGCGATCATTGCCCTCTTCATGTTTCTGTTTTGCTTTGCCACCGTTCAGGAGCGGATTAAGCCCGCCATCCCCACCAACGATGCACTGAAAGCAGACTTGCGAGACGTTTGGAAAAACGACCAATGGCCGCGCATTCTGCTGTTAACCCTGTGCAACGTCTGTCCTGGATTTATTCGCATGGCGGCTACAATGTATTACGTCACCTGGGTGATGGGAAAGTCCGCCTCATTCGCCAGCCTGTTTATCAGCCTCGGCGTGGTCGGCATGATGTTCGGCAGTGCATTGGCTAAGCCCCTGACTGACCGTTTCTGCAAGCTGAAAGTGTTTTTCTGGGTCAACATCGCACTGGCGATCTTCTCCAGCGCCTTCTATTTCTTCAACCCTCACCTGACCAGCTTTATTCTGGTGATGTACTTCCTGCTGAATGTCATGCACCAGATTCCTTCCCCGCTCCACTGGTCGCTGATGGCCGATGTAGACGACTACGGCGAGTGGAAAACCGGCAAGCGAATCACTGGGATCAGCTTCTCAGGCAATCTGTTCTTCCTGAAAGTCGGGCTGGCAATCGCTGGGGCGATGGTCGGCTTCCTGCTGTCCTACTATGGTTATGATGCCAACGCCACGCAGCAAAATGCAGCGGCAATGAACGGCATCATTATGTTGTTCACCATCATTCCCGGCGTTGGCTATTTGATCACCGCAGGCGTTGTACGTTTGCTGAAGGTTGATCGCCAGCTCATGCAGCAAATACAAATCGATCTGGAAAAACGCCGTAATAACTATCGGGAACTGAGCAATAGCCACGACAGTCAATCACTCAACGTAAAAAGAGGAGGAAAGAATGATGAACCCACATCAATGGCCTAACCCACTGATTGAACAACGGGCAGACCCTTTCATTCTTCGTCACACGGACGGACAGCACTATTTTATTGCCTCGGTGCCCGAATACGATCGGCTCGAAATTCGCCGTGCCAGTTCGCTGGAGGCATTTCCCCACGCCACTCCAGTGACGATCTGGCACAAGCATGAACATGGCCCTTTAAGCGCGTTAATTTGGGCACCGGAACTGCATGTGATTAATGGCAAATGGTATGTCTATTTCGCCGCCGCGCCGACAGAAGCCATCAAAGACGGTTTATTCCAGCACCGCATGTTTGCGTTGGAATGTGCAGACAGCGACCCGCTAAAAGGCAGCTGGATTGAAAGAGGCCGGATTTATACGCAATTCGATACCTTCTCGCTGGATGCCACCCACTTTGAACATCGGGGGAAACGCTACTACCTGTGGGCGCAAAAGGATCCCGCGATTGCGGGCAACTCGAATTTGTATCTGGCAGAAATGGAAAATCCCTGGACGCTGAAAGGCACGCCCGTCATGTTGAGCAAGCCAGAACTGCCGTGGGAAGTGATAGGTTTTAAAGTCAACGAAGGTCCCGCGGTCATTAAGCACGGCGAGCGTCTCTTTATCACCTATTCCGCCAGCGCCACCGATGAGAATTACTGTATCGGTCTACTGTGGGCGAATGCGGACGACAATCTATTGAACCCAACAAGCTGGCATAAATCTCAGCAGCCGGTCTTTACCACCCATCGGGCAAACCGACAGTTCGGGCCGGGCCATAATAGCTTCACCCAGACAGAAACGGGCGAGGACGTTCTGGTTTACCATGCCCGCAATTACACAGAGATTGAAGGCGATCCGCTGTATGACCCTAATCGCCATACGCGGATTAAAACCTTCACTTGGGATCGTGACGGCATGCCCGTGTTCGGCGAACCGCCCGCAGACAGGCAATAAACGAGAAACAGGTGCGTTGGAAAATCACACCAACGCACCGTATATCGTCAGAATTGCGACCACAACCACCAGCACCAGCGTCACCTTTTTAGCCAGCGTCACGGCAGCTTTAGGTGTCTCTACAGGCTCAATGTGGGGTTCACGCGCGAGAGAAAATTGGGCCAACTGCGTTAACACCCAATACTGCGAACTGCGAAAATCCCCCAACGAGGCGAACCAGGCGGGCAGTGCCTTTTCGCCGTGCCCCAGTAAAGCGTAAGCGGCACCGGCCAAACGCGCCGGAATCCAGTCAAGCCAATGCAGCAAGCTATCAACACCAGATTGCGCGCGCTCCAGCGGAGTATGGTGGCGAGCAAGCCAGGTCTGTCTGGCGCGTAAAAACGCATATCCCATCAGTGCAATCGGCCCGTATGGCCCGGCTGCGATGAACCAGAATAACGGGGCTAAATAAAATCGGAAATTGATCCACAGCAGCGCGTTTTGCAGTTCTTTCAACTGCTCGCTTTCGCCTGTGCCAACGGGCAAACCGTGAATCAACGCCAGTTCTGCCGCCATTTCCCGACTGGCATCCGCCTCACCGCGCTGCGCGGCCTGCAAATAACGCCGATAGTGCTGACGAATTTCACCCGCGCCAATGCACATCAGGCTGATAACAATCCACAACAGAAGAGAAATCAGGCCGAACAGAATGCCGCTGGTGAGCCATAGCAGCCCCGCCACGATACCCATGCTGCACAACGTCAGGAACAGCGTTTGAAATAAAGACGGGGATGAAACGTGCCGGAACACGGCTTCAAGCCGATGATCGATCTGCCAGTGCTCCCCCTGTTTGAACAAGCGCTCCCAGGCCAACGTAAGCAACAGTGTAAACAGCGTCATTAATCTAGGCTCCCTTTGTTCTCTGTCCAGTTTTCTTGTAGCTGACGATGATAGCCGTCCCAGTCAAATGCCGGACCGGGATCGGTTTTGCGGCCCGGAGCGATGTCGCTGTGTCCGGTAATACGCGATAGCGTGATGGGGTAGGCCCGCATTAGTAGGTGTGTAATGGCGACCAAAGAGTGATATTGCTCCATGGTAAAAGGCAGCGTATCCGTCCCTTCCAACTCAATGCCAATAGAGAAATCGTTACAGCGTTCGCGACCTTCAAACACCGACACACCGGCATGCCAGGCGCGCTGATCGAACGACACATACTGTATGATTTGTCCGTCACGGCGAATCAGGCAGTGTGCCGCAACGCGTAAATGGGAAATATCGGCAAAATAGGGATGCGCGGTGGGATCCAACGTCGCTGTAAACAGTTGATCAATATAGGGGCCGCCAAACTCGCCGGGCGGCAAACTGATATTGTGGATCACCAGCAAGGAAGGCACCTCATTATTCGGGCGGCCATCATAATGCGGTGAAGGCGTGTGTGTAATGTCGGATAACCAGCCATTTTCCAAAAGCATCGGCGATAACCTCGCATCGTGTCGTTTGCCGGCTGAATCAGGCGTAAAAATAATTTCAGGAGTAAAAACAATGTCTGATGTAAAAATAATGTCTGATGTAAAAACAATTGTAGCCAAAAGGTCCTTGTATCCAAGATACCATGTTTCGCGCCATCCTATCTATCCAACCGGATATCAATAGGTTTTACCGTTCGTTTTGTGATATTCCCGCCGCTTTCCTGTCCGCCCCCCGCTCCCAACATCCCTTTCGTCAGGTGAAATCTCTAACACTACAATGTGATTAAAATCACATTACAAATGTAATAGCACAATAAAAGGCAATCGTTTTCGTGCATTGTGTCTATTTTTACTTAAAATGCATGACAAAATTATCTTCTGATTTTTTTAGATATTACCAAAACTTATTCCGCGGTCTTACGCACGACGTAAATGACGTCTAACACTATGGTACTTAAGATGAAAAAAACTTTCGCCGCAGGCACCCTGCTCGCACTGTCATGCTCAATGCCTGCCCTTGCCGACAGCAATAAAGCCGAATACCTCTCCGACTGGTGGCATCAGAGCATTAACGTCGTCGGCAGCGCCCACACGCGTTTTGGACCACAGCTGAACAGCACGACCTATCTGGAATACGAAGCGTTTGCACGTAAAGACTGGTTCGATTTCTACGGCTACGCCGATGCGCCGAAGTTTTTTGGTGGCGATCCCGATAGCCGCGGTATTTGGGACAAAGGCTCTCCGCTGTTTGTCGAGATCGAACCACGCTTCTCCATTGATAAACTGACGGGAGCTGACCTGAGCTTTGGTCCGTTTAAAGAGTGGTACATCGCCAATAACGTGATTTACGATATGGGTCGCAACAGCGGTTCGCGCCAGAGCACCTGGTACATGGGCTTAGGTACCGATATTGATACCGGCACCGACCTGGCTCTGTCACTGAACGGCTATGCCAAATACCAATGGCAAAACTACGGTGCCGCTAACGAAAACGAGTGGGATGGTTACCGCGTAAAAGTGAAATACTCTTACCCACTGGGTTCTCTGCTCGGCGGCAACGTCTCGTATATCAGCTTCACCAATTTCGATTTTGGTTCAGAGCTGCGTGATAAATCGAATACAAGCCGTTCCAACAACTCCATCGCCTCCAGCCATATTCTGGCGTTGGGCTACGACCACTGGCACTACTCTTTCGTCGCACGTTATTTCCACAACGGCGGCCAATGGGCTGATGGCGCAGAACTCAATTTCGGCAAAGGTCCGTTTGAAGTGAAATCTACTGGCTGGGGATACTACCTGGTCGTCGGTTACAACTTCTAAAATCACCGTCCCTTTCCGGCGACCAGCAATGTCCGCCGGAAAATAACAGTAACAGTTTGAATTGTAATAATTATTCATTCTGGATGTCCTGATATAAACAAGGTAGCATAGACCTCCGAATCCCCCTTCGGAGTTTTGTCATGTCAACGCGTCGCTACAGTCAGGAACAACGCCAACAAGCCTTGCTTGCTCGTATTGCACAAGATATCCCCGCCAGCGTGCAACTGGCATTGCGTGAAGATTTAGGTGGCATCGTCGATGCTAATCAAGACATTACCGCGCTTTTGTTACCCGACAACGAGATCGTCAGCGCACGCATTATCACGCGTGAAGCGGGTATTTTCTGCGGTGCGCGCTGGCTTGAGGAAGTCTTTTCTCAATTGGGCGATACGACAACCATTACCTGGCACGTCGCCGATGGCGACACCATCGTCCCCAACCAAACGCTGTGTGACATTACGGGGCCGGCCAAACAGCTTCTGACTGGCGAACGCACGGCGCTGAATTTCCTGCAAACGCTGTCTGGCGTCGCAACGGAAGTCAGCCGCTATGTCGCGGTATTGCAGGGAACGCGCACTCGGCTGCTGGATACACGTAAGACGCTGCCGGGACTGCGCACCGCACTGAAATACGCCGTATCATGCGGTGGCGGAGACAACCACCGGCTCGGCCTATCCGATGCTTTCCTGATCAAGGAAAACCATATCATCGCCGCTGGCTCAATCAAAAATGCGGTAGAAAAAGCGCAGTCTCTGCGCAGTGATGTTCCGGTAGAGGTTGAAGTCGAATCACTGGACGAATTACAGCAAGCGCTGGAAGCGGGCGCCGATATCATCATGCTGGATAATTTCAGTCTGGATAACATCCGGGAAGCCGTTAACACCACACAAGGCCGCGCACTGCTGGAGATATCCGGTAATGTCACCCTCGACACGCTGCGTGGCTATGCGGAAACCGGCGTGGATTATATCTCGGTAGGGGCGCTAACCAAGCACGTACAGGCGCTGGATTTATCCATGCGCTTTATCTAAGCGTTTCTCTTTTCTTCCGACGAGGTGCCCTCTCGCACCTCGTCGCCCTTCTTCATCTCATCTTTCTCCATAACACCGTCACGATCCAACCTTCCTGCCCTGCGCAAATGTTCTGTCCTGATAGAACGAAAATTGCGTCTCTGCTCGCAAAAATTTTTCAACGCTCTGCAAATCACTAAAAACACATCGGAGCGCTTTCCTATTTTGATTTTCTCCGCTCGTCAGCCTTCACGCCCTTTTCTATGCTGCCGCCATTCGTATGGATTTATGCACCGCAGTCTTTAATTTATGTGCCACAACAGGGAAATCAACATGACAACACAACAAGGATTTACGCTGATTGAGCTGATGATCGTCATTGCGATCGTCGCCATCCTCAGCGCTATTGGCGTACCGGCTTATCAAGGTTATCTGCAAAAAGCGGCGCTAACGGACATGCTTCAAACGATGGTGTCTTATAAAACACCGGTCGATCTCTGCGGTCTGGAAAATGCCGCGTTTACCGCCTGTAGCGCAGGTAATCAGGGGATTCCAGGTAGTAAATCGTCGCGCTATGTCAGCGCCGTTAGCGTCGCCCAAGGGGTGATTACGCTGACCGGCCAATCCACTCTGCAAGGGCTGCGCGTAATTCTGACGCCAACGTGGGATACCGAAACTGGCGCTTCACGCTGGACAAAAAACTGCGCCACGGATGGCAGCGCAGAGAGCCTGCAATCGGCCTGTCAGGACGTTTTCCGTTTCGATAACACGGCGGGTTAATAATCATGACAGACTCATCCTTTTCCTCCGAGCATACGCTCAGCGAGCTACAGACGCTGTGCCGGCGTTATCAGGCATTGTTGCTTAGTCTTGATGAACAAACGCTGTCGGTCGCCGTCACAGCTTCCCCTTCTGCGGAGATGATTGCCGCGCTGCGTTTCGCCAGCAATCGCCGCATTATGGTGGAGCAATGGCCACAGGCCAGAATGGAACAGCAGCTTAACCCCGTGAACGCCGTTGCCGAACCCGCAGAAACCTACCATACCGGCACTTATCACAACAGCACCGGGCAACAGGATCATGAGGACGACTCCCCCGTTGCACAGTTTATCCATCAAACGCTGCGTCTCGCCGTTCAGCGGCGCGCCTCTGATATCCACTTTGAGCCGTTACCAGACAGCTATCGCGTGCGGCTGCGCATTGATGGCGTGCTACAGGCCATATCCGCCCCGCCTCCCGAGCTGACAAACCGTATTACCGCGCGGCTGAAAATCATGGGCAAGTTGAACATCGCCGAGCGACGGTTGCCGCAAGACGGCCAGTTCAGCCTGATGCTGGATCAACAAGCCTACTCGTTGCGCATCGCTACGCTCCCTGTGCAGCAGGGAGAAAAAGTCGTGTTGCGTATTTTGCAAACGCACCAGCAGGAGTTGGTGCTAGATAAACTCGGGCTTACCGCAAAAGCATTACAGCAGATGATTAACGTGCTGAGCGCCTCACAGGGGATGCTATTAGTCACAGGCCCGACAGGAAGTGGAAAAACCGTCACGCTTTACAGCGCGATACGCTGGCTGAACGAGTGCAGCCGAAATATCTGTAGCGTAGAAGATCCCGTCGAGATCCCCCTGCCGGGCATCAACCAAACGGCAATCAATCCCAAAGCTGAACTGGGATTTGGCCGAGTCTTACGTGCCCTGCTGCGACAGGATCCAGACGTCATTATGATCGGCGAAATACGCGATGCCGAAACCGCAGAAATTGCGGTCAAAGCCGCACAAACCGGCCATCTGGTCATGTCCACATTGCACACCAACTCTGCCGTAGAAACGCTGACTCGCCTCAACCATCTGGGTATCCCCGGTTATCTGTTAGCCGCAGCACTAAAACTCATCATCGCACAACGCCTTGTGCGTCGGTTATGCCCGCACTGTAAGACGCCGGGAGAGACACTGCTTTCGCTGCCAAACGACGTATGGCAAGGGCCACTACACCATTGGCAAGCCCGCGGCTGTAGCCACTGCTTCTCTGGCTACTATGGCCGCGTCGCGCTCTATGAATTACTGCCCATCACGCCAGATTTTCAGGCAGCGCTAGCGGGCAACGCCAGCGCAGGGGAATTATCTGCGCTGTCTCGCCATTCAGGTTTCCCAACGTTGTTGGCTGCGAGTCTTGAGCTGGTCAACGACGGTCTGACCTCACTCGCTGAAGTCTATCGTGTTGTGGGCGATGAACACGCCATGAATCAGGAGGCGCAATGAGGCTAGCGCGTTTATATCACTGGCAGGCGATTACGCCCGAGGGCGAGTTTATCGACGGAGAGCTCATTAGCACACAACGCCAGCACGCCTACGCCAGCCTGATTGCTCAGGGCTACCAGCCGCTCATCGTAAAGGCAGGCCATTATCTATCACTCCGCTATTGGAAACGCGAACAGCTAGGCGAATTAATCAAACAGCTTGCTGCCCTGCTACAAGCCGGATTACCGCTGCTGGAAGCATTAAAACTGGTATCGGAACAACATGAGCGCCCCGGCTGGCGCTGCGTATTACGGGATGTCCGAACCCGCGTTGCTCAGGGAAATGCGTTCTCTGAGGCGTTACAGGAATACCCGCATATATTCCCCGTTCTGTATCGTTCCCTCATTGCCATCGGCGAGTTGACCGGGAAGTTAGACGCGTGCTGTCTACAGTTGGCACAACAGCAAGAAAAGCAGTCCAGACTGCAACAGAAAGTCATCAAAGCGCTACGCTACCCCTGCTTTGTTTTGGCAATCGCTGTGCTGGTCAGCATGATGATGTTGACGCTGGTTCTACCCGAATTTGCGACACTCTACTCCTCATTTGATACACCGTTACCGTGGTTTACTCGGCAGTTACTTTATCTGGCAGAGGTCATCACGGGCTACGGATTGATTGGGTTACTGTCTCTCAGTGGTCTAATAGCGGGATACATCCGTTTAAGGCAGAAAAGACCCTTATGGAAAACCAGAGAGCAAGAATGGCTGCTGAAGCTTCCCATCGTATCCAGCCTGTTACGCGGTAAGTCGCTGAACCAGATATTCACTATTCTGTCCATGACACAACAGGCCGGTTTGACGCTCCCAGAAGGGCTGGATGCCGCTGCGACGATCCGTCACTCGCTTTATCAGAAGGCGATTCAACAGATACAGGCACAGCTGCATCAGGGCACGTCGCTATACCATGCCACACAGCATCACGCCACGCTGTTCCCTGCGCCCTGTCCTCAGTTGATTCGGGTTGGGGAAGAAACCGGATCGCTGGATGCAATCTTTACACAGCTGGCAGAATGGCATGAAAGACGGGTACAACAGCAGGCCGACATGCTGACCCAAACGCTGGAACCGCTGCTGATGATGGTTGTTGGAGGAATGGTTGGGGCGCTGGTGGTTGGCATGTATTTGCCTATCTTCCAACTGGGGAATGTATTGGCCGGAGCCTGAGCCGACCAATACAGCACCAAAAAGCGACAAGCTACACCGTCCCCACCACCGTTAGCGGCAGAAAGACGGCGCGAAACAGCAGCAGCTACCCGTTGAAAATACGGTTTTCCTGCTCGGCCACGCGGATAAACGTTGTACGCTTCGTCAGTTCTTTCAAACGGGATGCACCAACATAGGTACAGGCCGAACGCAGGCCACCAAGAATATCGCGCACGGTATTGTCTACCGGACCGCGCAGAGGCAATTTCACGGTTTTTCCTTCTGCAGCTCGGTATTCCGCTACGCCGCCGACATGGCGTTCCATCGCGGACGCAGAGCTCATGCCGTAGAACAGCATCATTTTCTCGCCGTTTTCTTCGACGATGGTTCCTTCACATTCATCATGTCCTGCCAGCATGCCGCCCAACATAACAAAATCGGCTCCGCCACCAAATGCTTTCGCTACATCACCCGGCATGGCGCAGCCGCCGTCGCTCACGATTTGCCCACCGAGACCATGTGCCGCATCGGCGCATTCAATCACTGCGGAAAGCTGAGGGTAGCCAACGCCCGTTTTAACGCGCGTCGTGCAGACAGAACCGGGGCCAATGCCAACCTTCACGATATCCGCACCGGAGAGAATCAGTTCCTCAACCATTTCGCCGGTCACGACGTTTCCTGCACAGATCACCTTGTCTGGGCAAGCCTCACGTGCTTTTTGCAGGAAGGTCACAAAGTGTTCAGAGTAGCCGTTTGCCACATCGATACAGATAAATTTCAGCTCGGATGATAGCGCCAGAATCTGCTTTAACTTGATGAAATCAGCGTCAGACGTCCCAGTCGAGACCATGACATGGCGCAGTACCGACGCCGGTACGCGTCGCACGAACTGGGACCATTGCTCGACAGAATAGTGTTTATGGACGGCAGTCAGAACATCAAAAGAGGCCAGGACTTCCGCCATACTAAACGTACCCACGGTATCCATATTGGCTGCGATAATCGGTACGCCGGACCAGTTGCCCCCGGCATGCAGGAAGGTAAATTGACGTTCCAGTTCAACGTCGGAGCGGCTTTTCAGCGTCGAACGCTTTGGCCGGATGAGAACGTCTTTAAAGCCTAACTTTAAATCTTCTTCAATACGCATGAGGTTCGAGTTCCTGGTTAGTGACGGCGGAATACTCAGTATTGCTGCTGAGTGAAAAAATAATGCCCTTTACCAGTGACGTTATCATACGCAGTAATAATCCTGCGGCAAGACTGCGATTTTCACTTTATTTGGGATAAAATCAGAGAAATTTACCTATCACCAAGCAAAGTGATAACGTGAAGCACACTGCGGTTTATGCCTGATTGGCTTCAGGGGAACGGGAAGGTATTTGTCCCCCTTGAAAATAGTAGCAATGTTAACTTTTCAACACGGGTGCAATGACATACATCGTAGCCTTAACGGGCGGTATCGGCAGCGGCAAAAGCACCGTGGCCGATGAATTTGCCAAATTAGGGGCCACTATCGTTGACGCGGATATCATCGCACGTCAGGTAGTCGAGCCTGGAAAGCCCGCGCTGGATGCCATCAGGCTCCGGTTTGGCGACGCTATACTCAATGCCGATGGTTCATTGAACCGTACCGCACTACGCCAACGGATTTTTTCCTCGCCAGAGGAAAAACAGTGGCTGAATAATTTACTCCATCCGTTGATCCATCAGGAAACACAGGCCCAGTTTCAGGCTGCATCCGCACCGTACATTCTATGGGTCGTCCCCCTACTGGTGGAGAACGGTTTACAACAGCGAGCACAGCGTATTCTGGTCGTTGATGTAGACAGAGACACACAGCTTGAACGCACGCTGGCCCGCGATGGCATCAGTCGGCGGCAAGCAGAAAACATACTGGCAGCACAGGCTACCCGAGAACAGCGCCTGGCTTATGCCGATGATATTATTGATAACAGTCGATGCCCAAGCGAGCTGGCGTCACAGGTTGCGGGATTACACCGCCATTACCTTGAGCTAGCCGCCTCCGCAGCCGACAGGATGACTAAGAATGAGTGACGCTTCCTCAACCATTTTATTCGAATACCCGCTGAACGAAAAAACACGTACCTGGTTGCGTATCGAATCATTATTGCAGCAGCTGCATCAAAACCACTCCCTGACCGATATGGGAAGCGCGCTGACATTTTTTCGTGCTATCGCCGAGCTGCTTGATGTGCTGGAACGTGGAGATGTGCGTACCGAACTGCTGAAAGAACTGGAGCGACAACAGCAAAAACTGCTGCAATGGAGTGATGTGCCGGGCGTAGACATGGAACGCATCCATACGTTGAGACGCCAGTTGAAAGATCTGGCCAGCACGCTGATGGCGGCACCGCGGATGGGGCAGTTCTTACGGGAAGATCGCCTGATTGGCATGGTACGCCAGCGGCTCGGTATTCCCGGCGGGTGTTGCAGTTTCGACTTACCGACGCTGCATAGCTGGTTGCATCAGCCCCAGGAACTCCGTGAGAAGCTGGTTTCTGGCTGGCTTGGTTCGCTGTCTCCGCTCAAACAAGCGTTGGACATGATCCTGGAATTGATCCGCCACTCCGGTACGTTTCGCCCGCAGATCAGCCTGAATGGTTTCTTTCAGGACAATGCTTCCGATGCCGATCTGCTGCGCTTGCGTCTTGAACAGGCACACCAGCTCTACCCGCAGATATCTGGTCATAAAACACGCTATGCTATTCGTTTTCTGCCATTAGATAGCGAAAACGGCCACATTCCTCCTCGTTTAACGTTTGAACTGGCCTGTTGCTAGACCCAGTCCTGACAGAAAAATGTGTTAAGCACCAAGCACGTATTCAGTATCAAATAGAGTGAAAAGAGCCTTATGACGACAGACATTACGACGGTGAAGTGCCCAACCTGCAAGCAGGCAGTCATCTGGGATGAAACCAGCCTCTATCGCCCATTTTGCAGCAAGCGTTGTCAGCTCATCGATTTAGGTGAATGGGCTGATGAAGAAAAGCGCATTCCAAGTGATGATATGGTTTCTGATAGTGAAGACTGGAGCGAAACGCGGTAACGACCACGTTTCGCCGCTATAATTTTCAGGCAGAGTTTTTCAGACAGGCAAAAGCAAGGCTAGATTAAAGCGATTTCAGCCAGCGAATCATCTCCGCATTCGCTGGCGGAAATTCTTCCTCACGTAATTCTTCTACGCTCACCCAGCGAGATTCCTGTCCTTCCCGACCATAGGGTTCCCCCAGCCACGTTTCAACCAGAAAGAAATGAAGCGTGATGATTCTCTCCGACGTAGAAAACGTTTTGTCGTTTAGCGGCTGCGGTGTGGTAGCGTCGATGCCCGTCTCTTCATGCAGTTCACGAATCAGCGCCTGCTCTGGCGTTTCACCTTCTTCAACTTTACCGCCGGGAAACTCCCACATCCCTGCCATATGAACGCCATCAGGGCGGCGAGCAATGAAATATTGCTGTTCCGCATTGCGGATGATACCTACCGCGACGGATAACTGTTTTTGCGTCATGACACTTCCTATCAGGTTCTTATCAAGTAAAAGGCGGTCAATGACCGCCTTTCCTTTGCACTTATCACATTTTATTCGCTGATTTCAGCGGTCGATTATTTCTGTAAACGGCCGTGGCACTGCTTATATTTCTTGCCTGAACCACATGGGCAAGGGTCGTTACGCCCAATTTTACGATCCGCCTGCGCCGGTGAACCAGTGTTCAGGCTATCTTCTTCCTGATGGCTCAGCTGCTGCTGCCGTGCCAAACGTTCGGCTTCTTCACGGCGCTGCTGCTCCAGCGCTTCGATCTCTTCCGGCATTCTCACCTGGACTTTGCTCAGCGTGCTGATCACTTCATATTTCAGTGATTCCAACATCGCAGCAAACATAGAGAACGACTCACGCTTATATTCTTGCTTCGGATCTTTCTGTGCATAGCCACGCAGATGGATGCCCTGACGCAGATAATCCATTGCTGCCAGATGCTCTTTCCACAGTGAATCCAGCGTCTGCAACATCACGCCTTTTTCAAAGTTGCGCATGACTTCGCTACCGACCACTTCTTCTTTGCGCTGATAAATCTCAATAGCCTGCTCGAAAATACGCTCACGCAGCGTTTCTTCGTGCAGCTCTGGTTCTTTATCCAGCCACGCTTTGACTGGCATATCCAGATCGAAATCGTTCTTCAAACGCTGTTCCAGACCTTCTACATCCCACATTTCTTCCAGAGACTGTGGCGGAATGTAGCTGTCGATCGTCGCTTTGAACACATCTTCACGAATGCTGGTGATGGTTTCGCTGATATCAGACACGTCCAACAGCTCGTTACGCTGCGTATAGATCGCACGACGTTGGTCGTTCGCCACATCATCGTATTCCAGCAGTTGCTTACGAATATCAAAGTTACGGCTTTCCACTTTACGCTGGGCGTTAGCAATCGCCTTCGTGACCCACGGGTGCTCAATGGCTTCACCTGGCTTCATGCCCAGCTTACGCATCATATTGGAAACACGATCGGAGGCAAAAATACGCATCAGCGCATCTTCCATCGACAGATAGAAACGTGATGAACCCGCATCCCCCTGACGACCGGAACGACCACGCAGCTGGTTATCGATACGACGAGACTCATGGCGCTCCGTACCGATGATGTGCAAACCACCCGCAGCTAATACAGCATCGTGACGTATTTTCCAGGCCGCTTTGATTTCTGCAACTTGCTCGTCACTCGGGTTCTCCAGAAGTGCCACTTCCGACTGCCAGCTTCCCCCCAAGACGATATCCGTACCACGACCGGCCATGTTGGTCGCGATGGTCACCGCGCCAGCCTGACCCGCCTGAGCAACAATATCAGCTTCCATAGCGTGGAATTTCGCATTCAACACATTATGTTTGATGCCCGCTTTTTCCAGCGCATGAGAAACCACTTCTGATTTTTCGATGGAGATCGTACCGACCAGAATCGGCTGGCCTTTTGCTGAACGCTCTTTGATATCTTCAATGATGGCATCGATTTTTTCCTGCTCGGTCATGTAGACCAGATCAGGCAAGTCTTTACGAATCATCGGACGGTTGGTCGGCACAACAATCGTATCCAGCTTGTAAATAGAGCTGAACTCGAACGCTTCAGTATCTGCCGTACCGGTCATACCCGCCAGTTTTTCATACAGGCGGAAGTAGTTCTGGAAGGTAATGGAAGCCAGCGTCTGGTTTTCATTCTGAATCGTTACCTTCTCTTTTGCTTCCACCGCCTGATGCAGGCCGTCGGACCAGCGACGACCCTGCATGGTACGGCCCGTGTGTTCGTCAACGATGATCACTTCACCGTCTTTCACAATGTAATCGACATCGCGGGTAAACAGCACGTGTGCACGCAACGCGGCGGTCACATGGTGCATCAGCATAATGTTAGTCGGGGAGTAAAGTGATTCCCCCTCTTCCATAATGCCTTCTTTCACCAACAGTTCTTCGACCAGAACCAGACCACGCTCGGTGAGGTTAACCTGACGCGCTTTCTCGTCAACAGAGAAGTGGCCTTCGCCGTGGAAGGTATCCGAATCCTCTTTCTCCTGACGGATCAGGTGAGGGATAATTTTATTGACGCTGATATACAGTTCGGAGCTATCTTCAGCTGGGCCGGAAATGATCAGCGGCGTACGCGCTTCATCGATCAGGATGGAGTCAACCTCATCCACCAGCGCGTAGTACAATTTACGCTGTACGCGCTCTTCCGGACTGAACGCCATGTTGTCACGCAGGTAGTCAAAACCGTATTCGTTATTGGTACCGTAGGTGATATCTGCAGCATAGGCTTCACGCTTCGCAGGAGCAGGCATTCCCGGCAGGTTGATGCCAACGCTCAGGCCAAGGAATTCAAACAGTGGACGGTTATTTTCGGCATCACGCTGTGCCAGATAGTCGTTCACGGTCACCACGTGTACGCCACGGCCAGTCAGCGCATTCAGGTAGGCAGGCAACGTTGCCGTCAGCGTTTTACCTTCACCAGTACGCATCTCTGCGATGCAACGCTCGTTCAGCACCATACCGCCGATAAGCTGTACGTCGAAGTGACGCATGCCAAATACACGCTTACTGGATTCACGGACTACCGCGAAGGCTTCCGGCAGCAGGCTCTCCAGCGTCTCACCTTTTTCCAGACGAACACGAAACTCCAGCGTTTTCGCTTGCAGTTCCTCATTCGACAGCTTTTCCATTTCAGGTTCTAAGCGATTGATGACATCAACGTTTTTACGCATACGACGCAGCGTACGATCGTTACGGCTACCAAAAATTTTGGTTAGGATATTCATGACCATAATAGTTTTTAATCTCACAAGTGCCACGTATCCAGTGGCAACACAACATCGAAAAACTGAGAAACTCAGTGAAAAACGAGAGAAATCTCTTCAGCTAATTATCCATTACACTTTCAGCTGAGAAGGTATGGCCCTGCACGGATGCCGCGAATTTGGGCAAGCCAGATGCCGATTTGATGATGTGCCTGAGGATAAAAAGTGACTCGCCCGGCATGGGGGGGAATCACAAAGGGATACTGAGAATCCTGGGTCAGCAGCGCGTTGAGCGTATCCAGCAAAACCAGAGAATGGGGTTGCAGATCGTCAACCTGCTGAGTACTGACCGCCTGTGGCGTCGTCAACGCAAAAGAAAGGTGGCGGATTACCGTACGAATCGCATGTTGATGCCAATAATCAACGCTGTAGGACGAGCGCCGATGCGCTTCCTTCAGAGACACCAGATCGGTGAGGCTCAGCGATACGTTATTCTGGCGGCTAACGCTGGAGGTCGAATTAGGGAGTGAGGCGATATCCTGTGATTCATTCAGGCTTGTCGGCAGACCAAGACTCGCCGCGACCATCCCCAATAAGAGATGCGGCCAGAAATAACGTCTGCCAAATTGTCGCCAACGATTTAGAATACCAATCACGAGTAACATCCACCGGAGCCAGGTCTATGCGTGATAGCCGCCCACAATCACTGGAATTTCTGTTTGATAGCGCATCCACGTCGGGTAAAGGCCCGCTACGAGATGTGCAACAACGCGCTATCGCCTTATTAAAACTCAACCGTGCCGTACGCGGATTACTGCCTGCACCGTTGCACCCATGGTGCCGCGTCGCTAACTACCGGCAAGGTTTACTGATACTGGAAACCGCCAACGCCAGTTGGCTGATGCGGTTACGTTACGAACAACCTGCGCTGCTCTCTGCCTTACGCACACAAATACTACCATCATTGGCCTCAATCGACATCAGGATTAATCCAACGCTTGCCGCAAAAGGGCATGAAATCGTGAAAAATAGTGACATTTCAGCGACGGAAAATGCCGATGACAAACCGTTGCGTCAGTTGAGCGAACAAAGTGCGGAAACATTGAGGACGTTAGCAGGAAACAGCCCGGAAAAACTCAGAAAGATATTAGAACGACTGGCTTCACTGGCCGGAGAGAGTACCAGTAAAACCAGTCGTAATAAGAAGTAACGGCTTTAAGCGTTACGCCAGCACGATAGACGGTGCTTTAAACGCCAGCGGCATTTCAGCTTCGTCTTCAAAGGTCACGTATTCCCACGCTTCCTGATTGGCCAACACAGCCTGCAACAGTTTGTTGTTCAGAGCATGGCCGGATTTAAACGCAGAGAACGCACCGATGATGTTGTGACCACACATAAACAGGTCACCGATGGCATCCAGCATTTTATGGCGGACAAACTCATCTTCAAAACGCAGACCGTCTTCGTTCAATACGCGGTAATCGTCAACGACGATGGCACAATCCATACTGCCGCCCAGGCACAACCCACGAGACTGCAAGTATTCGATATCGCGCATGAAGCCGAATGTACGCGCACGGCTGATCTGGCGAACAAACGCATCAGCAGAGAAATCCAAACGATAGCGCTGGTTGCCCGCATCAATCGCCGGGTGGTTGAAGTCGATAGTGAAATCCAGACTGAAGCCGTTGAACGGTTTCATTTCGGCCCACTTGTCGCCATCTTCAACGCGAACTGGCTGTTTGATACGCACGAATTTCTTGGCGCAGTTCAGCTCCTCAATACCCGCATCTAACAGCAGGTAAACGAACGGGCTGGCGCTGCCATCCATGATTGGAATTTCCGGTGCGTCAACATCAATGACAATATTGTCAATGCCCAACCCTGCAAGCGCAGCGTTAAGATGCTCCACCGTAGAAATACGCACGTCATGCTCATTAACCAGGCAAGTACAGAGCATGGTATCACGCACGGATTTTGCATCAGCCGGAAAATCAACCGGGGGATTCAAGTCTGTGCGGCGATAGATGACCCCGGTATTTGCCGGTGCAGGACGCATGGTCAGCGTGACTTTCTTGCCGGTATGTAACCCGACACCAGTCGCCTGAACAATACGTTTTAGTGTACGTTGTTTGATCATCATTTTATCTCGCATGTTACTGAACCTACCGACCTAGTATACACCAGGCTCGGTGGCACAGTTTAGCACAAAGAGCGGAGATTCCAACGTTATCTGGCAGCAAATTAGTCTGCTTGCTTACGCAGAAACGCCGGGATATCCAGATAGTCTGGCTCTTTATTCGTCTGCGGATTCTGGTCGTTAACCACTTTGGCAGTTGGTTTTTCTTGCGCCAGTGGCGTCATACCGTGCTGCTGATAGCGATGATCCATCACAGGCTGGCTGGCCTGCTTGTTCGTCACCAACGTAATCTCAGGACGTTTGTCCATACCGATACCCGTTGCAACGACCGTTACACGCAGTTCGTCATTCATTTCTGGGTCAAGCGACGTACCGATTACCACTGTCGCATTGTCGGACGCGAATGCACGGATGGTATTACCGACCGTCTCGAACTCATCCAGACGCAGGTCAAAGCCCGCCGTGATGTTGACCAACACGCCGCGCGCGCCGGACAGATCGATATCTTCCAGCAGTGGGCTGGAGATCGCCATTTCAGCAGCTTCTTCTGCACGGTCTTCACCACGCGCAACGCCAGAACCCATCATGGCATAACCCATTTCGGACATCACGGTACGCACGTCAGCAAAGTCGACGTTCATCAGACCCGGACGTGTGATCAGCTCGGCGATACCTTGCACCGCGCCTTTCAGCACATCGTTTGCCGCGCCAAATGCGTCCAGCAGGGAAATACCGCGTCCCAGCACTTTCAGCAGTTTGTCGTTTGGAATGGTGATCAGCGAGTCGACGTGCTTAGACAGCTCGGCGATACCCTGCTCCGCAAACGCCATACGCTTTTTGCCTTCAAAGTTGAAAGGCTTGGTCACCACAGCGACAGTCAGAATGCCCAGGTCTTTTGCGACTTCAGCCACAACCGGCGCAGCACCTGTACCCGTACCACCGCCCATACCTGCGGCGATAAACACCATGTCCGCACCTTCCAGTGCTGAACGCAGCGCTTCGCGATCTTCTTCAGCCGAGTTACGGCCGACTTCCGGGTTAGCGCCTGCGCCCAGACCTTTTGTGATGCCACTACCGATCTGAATCGTCTGGCCGACAGCCGTTTTACGCAATGCCTGCGCATCCGTGTTAACCGCGAAGAATTCGACGCCTTCGATGCGCTCACGCACCATGTGTTCAACGGCATTACCGCCGCCGCCACCGACGCCGATGACTTTAATCACCGCGTCGTTGGTTAATTCCATTGGTTCAAACATAATTTCTCTCCGTTTGTGCCTGTAACTGCGAGATCATAAAACTGTGCCAGGTGATCTCTTTGATAAAATTAAAATTCTTTCCTCAACCAGCTGTTGATTCGTTTGAACCAGTTGCTCACTGAGGCTCGTTTTTCGACTTCATGCTCACCACCCAGATGAGATTCTTTTCCGTAATGCAGCAACCCAACCGCCGTTGAGTAATAAGGCTCTTGGGCATAATCCGTCAGCCCTGTTATATTCATTGGTTGTCCAATACGCACCTGTGTATGGAACACTCGCTGCGCACAGGCCGCCAGACCGTCTATTTGCGCGGCACCGCCCGTCAGCACAATCCCTGCTGCCAGATGGTGTTTCACGCCTTGTTGACGTAACTGCTCCTGCAACTGTAAAAGTTCATCGTTCACCAAGTTCAACAGCTCGGTGTAACGTGGTTCAATCACTTCCGCCAGAGTCTGTCTTTGCAGACTGCGGGGTGGACGTCCTCCAACACTCGGGACTTCCACATTCTCATCCTTGCCGACGATCGCGCCTAATGCACAACCGTGACGTACCTTGATCGCTTCGGCATCCGTCGGCGGCGTACCAAATGCGTAGGCAATATCGCTGGTAACCACATTGCCCGCATACGGAATCACTTTAGTGTGTCGCAATGCGCCGCCAGTGTAGACCGCGATATCCATTGTACCGCCACCGATATCCACTACGCACACGCCCAGCTCACGTTCGTCTTCTGTCAGAACCGCATAACTGGAAGCCAGTCCCGCAAAAATCAGCTGGTCGACTTTTAAACCGCAACGCTCAACGGCTTTAACAATATTCTTCGCCATATCGTTATGGCAGGTTATCAGGTGGACTTTCGCCTGCATGCGCACGCCGGATAAGCCAACCGGGTTTTTAATCCCTTCCTGATAATCGATCGCGTACTCCTGTGGGATCACATGGAGAACGCGGTGTTCATCGCGCACGCGAACGGATTTAGCGGTATGCACCACGCTTTCCACGTCATCCTGCGTGACCTCTTCTTCTGAAATAGGCACCATCCCTATTTCATTCTGGCAGCTGATGTGTTTTCCCGAGAGCGCCAGATACACGGAAGAGATCTGGCAGTCTGCCATCAACTCGGCCTGATCAATAGCGCGCTGAACACATTTAACGACCGATTCCAGATCGTTTACGCCGCCTTTATCCATACCGCGTGACGGGCAACTGCCTACGCCAATAATATTGACCATGCCATCGGGCAGAACTTCCCCTACCAGCGCAGCCACTTTTGCTGTACCGATTTCCAGCCCAACTACCAGTTTTCTGTCCGTCGACTTGATCATTGTTGTTTAGCCTGTGCCTGTTTCTGGTTACTGTTTTGTTGCTGATCAATGTCTTGTTACTGACCAACTCGTTGCCGATCGCCGTTTTGTTGATCAAGCAAGGCTGGAGCCCAACCTATCGCGGCCCCGCTGTCGTACCGCAAGTCCACATGGCTGATACGTTTGTTTTCGCTCTGAGCCTGCCGCTGTAACAGCGGATACAACTCGATGAAGCGTTGCAGACGTTTGGCCCTATCATCCCGCCCCAATTCAAGGCGAGTATCATCGTCTAATCCCAGTTGCCACGAATGCCGCGCACTCATCGCAACCGTCTTTAACGTAAACTTCCCGGCGGCTAGCGTCTGACTCATTGTGCGATAGCCTTCCAGCACTTCTGTCTCGCTACCTTCCGGGCCATACAGCAACGGCATCTTGCGATTGCCAATACGTTCGGCAGGTACACTGAACGAATTTCCTTCCGCATCAACCATTAGCTGATCATTCCAACGTGCTACCGGAACATATTCAACCAGATGAATCTTTAATTCGTCCGGCCACTGCTTACGCACGCTGGCCTGTTTTATCCACGACAAACGTTCAATCTGCTGCTGGAGCACATTCACATCCTGTGTCATGAACGTGCCCGGCGACCCCAACGACAAAATGGCCTGACGGATATCGTCGTTGGTGGTGTACTGTCTTTCCCCTGTTACAGCCATGCGGGAAAGCGGTAAACGGCTGGCATCTTTCATCCACCCCACTACCATCCAGCTTCCCCAGACGATAGTCCCTACCACCATCAGCAGGAAAATCATCCCTGCCAGTTGGCCACCATTACTGCGACGTGTTCCTTTCGTTTCAGGCTCTCGTCCGCGTGTATTCAGCGCTGCCTGCGACATATCAGCCAGCGAGCGCCAAAATTTTCACGACCAGTTGCGAGAACGTCAGGCCACGCTGACGCGCCGCCATAGGAACCAGACTGTGGCTCGTCATCCCCGGAGACGTATTCACTTCAAGCAGATAGAAGGCGCCGTCGCTATCCAGCATAAAATCGACGCGTCCCCACCCACGACAACCCACCGCGCGATAGGCCGCCATCGCCAATCCAGCTAACGCCTGTTCTTGCTCGTCCGGCAGACCACTCGGGCAGAAATACTGCGTATCATCCGATAAATACTTCGCTTCATAATCGTAAAACGTACCCGCAGGCTGAATACGAATAGAAGGCAATACCTCATCACCCAGGATAGCAACCGTATACTCTGGACCACTCAGCCATTTCTCGACCAGAACATCGTCATCGTGACGGAATGCTTCTTCCAGTGCCGCGGGTAGTTCGCTCAGCGTATTCACTTTGCTCATACCGACGCTGGAGCCTTCGCGGCTTGGCTTGACGATCAGCGGCAACCCGAGATGTGTGAACTTCGCCAACAATGCGTTTGCCGCCATCTCTGAATACTGGCGGCGATCCAGCGCCACGTAAGGCGACACCGGCAATCCCACCGCTTGCCACACCTGTTTGGTGCGGAGTTTATCCATCGTCAGCGCAGATGCCATGACGCCGCTACCGGTATACGGCAATCCCAGAAATTCCAGAACGCCTTGCAATGTACCGTCTTCGCCACCGCGACCATGTAAGGCGATGAAAATTTTGGTGAAACCTTCTTCTTTTAACGTCGTCACAGAGACGTCACGGGTATCAACCGCATGTGCGTTGATGCCCGCTTCTTTCAGACCAGCCAAAACCGCCTGACCGGAAAGTAACGACACTTCACGTTCGGCAGAGGTTCCACCAAGCAATACAGCAACTTTCTCAGTCATGATGTTCCTCATTCACTCATCTGTGGCTGTAATCTGGAATCAGCCAGTTTACGCGCCAGTTTACCGATGTTGCCGGCGCCCTGAACCAAAATCAGGTCTTCACCTCGCAGCGCCTGTGACAACAGTTCCGGTAAAGTATCCACATCCGTCACCAGAATCGGATCAATCTTACCTCTTCCGCGAATTGTGCGGCACAGCGAACGGCTGTCCGCGCCCGGAATCGGCGACTCTCCAGCGGAATACACATCCAGCATCAGCAGCACGTCAACCTGTGATAACACATGTGCAAAATCGTCATACAAATCGCGGGTTCGCGTATAGCGATGCGGCTGAAAAATCATGACCAACCGCTTATCCGGCCACCCTGCGCGGGCAGCTTTAATCGTGGCATCGACTTCCGTCGGATGGTGGCCGTAATCATCCACCAACATCGCCGTACCGCTTTGCCCATTCACCAGCTCAAGCGGATATTCACCGAGAAAATCAAAGCGGCGCCCCGTTCCCTGGAAACGCTCAAGCGCGCGCAGAATCGCCTCATCATCAATGCCTTCATCGGTCGCCACGGCAACCGCCGCCGCCGCGTTAAGTGCATTGTGACGTCCCGGTGCATTCAGCGTGACGGTTAGCAGCGGTTTATCTTTCCGCTCCAGCGTAAAGTGCCCTTGCGCGCCAACCTGGCGATATCCTGAAACTCGCACATCGGCATCGTCACTAAAACCATACGTGGTAATATGACGACCCACGCGCGGCAGCAGCTCACGGATTACCGCATCATCAATACACATCACCGCTTGCCCATAAAATGGCAGGTTGTGCAGGAAATTGATGAACGTCTGCTTCAGGTTTTCAAAATCCCCCTGATAGGTGTCCATATGGTCGGCTTCAATGTTGGTCACAATCGCCACCATCGGCTGCAAATGCAGGAAAGACGCATCGCTTTCATCTGCTTCTGCAATCAGATAACGGCTTGAGCCCAAACGCGCATGCGTTCCCGCCGCCTTCACCAATCCACCGTTCACAAACGTTGGATCCAGTCCCGCTTCCGCGTAAATACTGGTGACCATCGCCGTCGTCGTCGTCTTGCCGTGCGTCCCCGCAATCGCAATGCCGTGACGAAAACGCATCAGTTCCGCCAACATCTCGGCACGACGGATCACCGGAATACGTGCATCATGTGCAGCGACGATCTCAGGGTTATCCGCAGTAATCGCACTCGATACCACCACCACGCTGGCGTTCAGAACGTTCTCCGCACGGTGGTGGAAATAAATTTGCGCGCCAAGTTCGGTCAACTGTTGCGTCACCGCATTCGGTGCCAGATCGGAGCCGCTAATTTCATAGCCTTCGTTGGCCAACACTTCGGCGATACCCCCCATGCCAGCACCGCCGATGCCGACAAAGTGTATGTGCCGGACGCGATGCATCTCGGGCACGATTGAACGTAGTTTCGCCAGTTGTTGAGTATTCACGTTATTCTATCGCTACCTTGTTGCGTCGTCGCACAGCCTTCTGCCCGACCACGCTGTATTAATTAACCGTGAGCCACGTGTGTGGCCCGACTGCCTGCCGCTGCACTGACTTCCGCAGCAACCCGATCGGTTGCATCTGGAATCGCCACTGCACGGGCTTTCTGCGCCATTGTCAGCAAGGTTGCACGATCCCAACCGGACAGCACCTCGCTGACAGCCGCCACATTAAACTGTGGCTGCTCAATAATTTTTGCTGCACCCGCTTTTTCCAACGGCAGCGCATTCCAATACTGCTGCCGATCTTTATGCTGGAACGGCACAAACAGCGCTGGTAACCCAGCCGCCGCAATTTCACTGACGGTCAATGCGCCGGAACGGCACACTACAACATCCGCCCAAGCGTAAGCTTCCGCCATATCATCAATGAACTCGGTAACCTTGTGCTGCGTCTGTCCAACATCCTGATAAGCCTGTTGAACGGTTGATAACGCGCCTTTACCGACCTGATGCCAAATCGTCACCCGTTCGCCCAACTGTGCTGCCACGCCAGGTAGCGTTTGGTTCAGCACTCTTGCGCCCTGACTACCGCCAACAACCAGCACCCTCACAGGGCCTGAGCGATCGGCTAATCGTGTTTCCGGTGCGGGCAACGCCAGCACATCGGTTCTGACGGGGTTACCCACCACATCCGCTTTGGGAAACGCGCCCGGAAACGCCTGCAATACTTTTTTTGCGATGTGGGATAACCAGCGGTTGGTCAACCCTGCGATCCCGTTCTGTTCATGCAGTACGACCGGAATTCCGCACAGCCAGGCGGCCAAACCACCGGGGCCGGAAACGTAACCGCCCATCCCCAGCACCACATCAGGCTGGTAGCGGCACATAATCGCCCGCGCCTGACGTACCGCCTGAAAAATACGAATCGGTGCGCTTAACTGCGCCCAAATGCCTTTACCACGCAAGCCAGAAATGCGGATAAAATCAATTTCGATACCATGCTTAGGCACCAAATCAGCTTCCATGCGATCCGCCGTACCTAACCAGCGAACCTGCCAGCCCTGCGCCATCAGGTGGTGCGCAACCGCTAGCCCGGGGAAAACATGCCCGCCCGTACCGCCAGCCATCACCATCAAACGCTTGCCTTCGCCACTCATCGGGCACCTCTCGTAAACGCCTGCGCTTTCGTCAGACGCGTTTCAAAATCAATGCGTAACAGCAAAACAATCGCCGTCGACATAATCAGCAAACTGGAACCGCCGTAACTGATCAGCGGCAACGTCAGCCCTTTCGTCGGTAGCATCCCCGCCGCCGCGCCTACGTTTACCAGCGTCTGAAAACTGAACCAGATACCGATAGAGCACGCCAGAAAGCCCGAAAAACGCTGATCGATCTCCAGCGCCCGCTTCCCGATAGACATCGCGCGAAAAGCGACGAAGAATATCATTAACAACGCCAAAACCACACCGATATAGCCGAGTTCCTCACCTAAAATAGAGAAAATGAAATCGGTATGCGCTTCCGGCAAATATTCCAGCTTCTGTACTGAATTCCCCAGCCCTTGCCCCCAGAATTCGCCGCGCCCAAATGCCATCAGGGATTGCGTCAACTGGTAACCGCTGCCGAACGGATCGTCCCACGGATTCCAGAAAGACGTCACACGTCGCATACGGTAAGGCTCAGCGACAATCAACAGGCCAACGGCAAACACGCCACAGCCGATAATCGCCAAAAACTGCCACATCTTGGCACCGGCCAGAAACAGCATCGCCAGCGTCGTAATAAAGAGCACAACCACGGTACCGAGGTCAGGCTGCGCCAGCAGCAGCACCGCCAACACCACCATCACCCCCATAGGTTTGCAAAAACCCCAGAAGTTATTTCTCACTTCTTCAACTTTGCGCACCATGTAGCTGGACAGGTAGCAAAACAGCGCCAGCTTGGATAATTCCGCAGGCTGAATACGCAGCGGCCCCAGCGAAATCCAGCGGGATGCACCGTTGACCGAACTCCCCACCGCCAGCACCACCAACAGCATCACCATCGCGAGCAATAGCAGCACCGGGCTGTAGCGCTGCCATATCTCCATCGGGACACGCAGCGTGACTAACGACAAACCAAATGCTAACCCAAGATAAATCGCATCGCGTTTCGCAAACAGGAACGGGTCGCTGGCAAGGCGTTGTCCGACAGGCATGGAAGCTGACGTCACCATCACAAAACCAATCACAGCCAGACCAAGCGTCAACCACACCAGCGTCCTGTCGTAGAGAACCACGCTCAGCGTATCGCTTTCACGCGTTCCCATAACCCAGTTCTTGATGCGTTCGATAAACGCCATCCCGGAGAACCGCATCAGCCTAACTCCTCCGCCAGACGAGCGAATTCATCGCCTCGCTGTTCAAAACTGCGGAACTGATCCAGACTTGCACAGGCTGGCGACAGCAACACCATATCGCCCGGCTTAACGCGTTCGGCGATGGCACGCATCGCCTGTTCCATCGTTTCTGTTTGTTCAGCAATTTCTGGACGTAACGCAGCCAGTTGCTGTCCATCACGACCAAAACAATACAAACGAATGTGTTCACCTTGTAAATACGGCACCAGTGGTGAGAAGTCGGCAGATTTTCCATCACCACCTAACAGCAGGTGCAACGTGCCTTCGACGGTCAAACCACTCAATGCAGCTTCAGTGCTCCCCACATTCGTGGCTTTAGAATCATTGATCCACCGTACGCCGTTGCGTTCGAAGGCCATTTGAAAACGGTGCGGCAGCCCGGTAAACGTCGTCAGCGCCGTCAGCGCAGAAGCACGCGGAATCTTCACGGCATCAGCCAGCGCCAGTGCTGCCAATGCATTCGTATAGTTGTGCTGGCCAACAAGCTTGATTTCACGGGTGTTAAGCACGCGCTCACCGTCTACCCGCAGCCAGGTTTCTCCCTGCTGACGATTAAGATGATAATCACCAACATCGACGCCAAAACTGCGGCAGCGCGCATCCGCACCGCGAACCGGCATGGTCAGCGCATCGTCAGCGTTCACAACACACAAGTCTGCGTGTTCATAAATACGCAATTTCGCGGCCCGATACTGCTGTAGACCAAACGGATAACGGTTGGTGTGATCTTCCGTCACGTTCAGAATGGTTGCCGCAGCGGCGTGCAGGCTGCTCGTCGTTTCGAGTTGGAAACTCGACAGCTCCAACACATAAAGCTGAGCGGGCTGCTCAAGCAGTTGCAGCGCGGGGAGTCCGATATTACCGCCAACGCCCACCTGCCAGCCTGCAGCACGCGCCATTTCACCGACCAGCGTCGTCACCGTACTTTTACCGTTAGAACCGGTAATCGCCACAATCGGAGCCTGTGCTTCACGGCAGAACAGTTCAATATCGCCAACGATTTCAATGCCAGCGTCGGCAGCATCGCACAGAATCGGTGTCGCCAACGCAACGCCGGGGCTGGCGACGATCAAATCCGCGTTCATCAGCCAGTCTTCATTCAGACTGCCGAGGTGTCGCTCTACCTGCTCAGGCAGCTTATCCAAACCCGGCGGACTGATACGGGTATCCACCACGCGCGGCACCACACCACGTGCGAGAAAGAAATCAACACAGGAGAGCCCAGTCAGGCCCAACCCGATAATGACGACTTTTTTACCCTGATAGTCCACCATATCTTATCGTACCTTCAGCGTTGCCAGGCCAATCAGCACCAGCATCAACGAAATAATCCAGAAACGCACAATCACGCGCGGTTCCGGCCAGCCCTTAAGTTCATAATGATGATGAATCGGCGCCATGCGGAAAATCCGCTGCCCGCGCAACTTAAAGGACCCGACCTGCAGAATCACCGACAGCGTTTCGACTACGAAGACGCCGCCCATAATCACCAACAAAAACTCCTGACGCAGGAGAACCGCGATAGTGCCCAACGCGCCGCCCAGCGCCAGAGACCCGACATCCCCCATGAAGACCTGCGCCGGATAGGTGTTAAACCACAGGAACCCAAGCCCTGCGCCCACAATCGCGGTGCAGACGATCACCAGTTCACTGGCATGACGGATATACGGGATATGCAGGTAACCGGCAAAATTCATGTTCCCTGTTGCCCATGCAACCAGCGCAAAGCCAGCAGCGACAAACACGGTCGGCATGATTGCCAGTCCGTCCAGACCATCAGTCAGGTTTACCGCATTGCTGGTACCGACAATCACAAAATAGGCCAGCGCAACATAGAGCAGGCCCAGTTGCGGCATCACATCTTTGAAGAACGGCACAACAAGCTGTGTAGCTGGCGTATCTTTGCCGATGGAATACATGGTGAAAGCCACCACGAGCGCAATCACGGACTGCCAGAAATATTTCCAGCGAGCAATCAACCCTTTGGTATCCTTACGGACCACTTTGCGATAATCATCGACAAAACCGACCGCGCCGTAGCCCGCTAACACCAGCAGTACGCACCAGACATACGGGTTAGACAGATTCGCCCACATCAAAACGGAAACGATAATCGCCACCAGGATCATCACGCCCCCCATCGTCGGGGTTCCGCGCTTACTGAAATGTGATTCTGGCCCTTCGTTACGCACCACCTGACCAATCTGCAAACGCTGCAGCCAGGCGATCATGTGCGGCCCCATCCATAAGGAAATAACCAATGCGGTCAGCAGGCTGACAATGGCGCGGAACGTCAAATAAGAAAAGACGTTAAAGCCGGTATAAAGTTTGGCCAAATGTTCGGCCAGCCATACTAACATTGAGCATTCTCCTGTAATGCATGTACAACCTGCTCCATCGCAGCACTGCGTGAGCCTTTGACCAATACGCTGATGACGTTATGTTCTGACATCAGCACCTTCAAACGTGAAACCAGCGCGGCTTTATCCTGAAAATGCTCACCATTGCCGCTGGCAGTGCCGATCAATTCACTCAATGTTCCCACACTCAATACGCGATCGATGCCCGCAACCCGCGCCGCTTCGCCCACCTGACGATGGCACTCAGGGGCTTCATCACCCAGTTCGCCCATATCACCAACGACCATCACGCGGTAACCCGGCATCTCCGCCAATACCTGTGCCGCCGCCGTCATGGAACCCACGTTGGCATTATAACTGTCATCCAGCAGCAGCTTGCCTTCAGACAAGGCAATCGGGAACAGCCGCCCCGGTACTGCCTGCAGCTGAGATAACCCGGTTTTAACGGCTTCCAGCGTCGCTCCGACGGACATCGCTAATGAAGCCGCAGCCAGTGCGTTCGAAATGTTATGTCGACCCGGTAAAGGCAGCAGAACCTGCGTTTCACCAAATGGCGTGTGCAGAGTGAAGCGCGTACCCTGCGCCAAAACGTCTACATCGCTAGCAAAAAAATCGATATCGCAAGCGGCCTGCGGCGAGAAACGCCAAACAGTTTTATGATTCAGCATGACCTGCCAGTGCGGGAAATCATTGCTGTCCGCATTCACAATCGCCACGCCGTCTGCTGGTAAACCGGCAAAAATCTCACCTTTCGCCTGCGCTACACCAGCCAGTGAACCAAAACCTTCCAGATGCGCAGCGGCCAGATTATTGACCAGCGCGCTTTCCGGCCGCACCAGATCGGTGGTATAGGCAATCTCACCAATGTGATTTGCCCCCAGTTCAATCACCGCAAACTGATGCTCAGCCGTCAGACGTAGCAGCGTGAGCGGCACACCGATATCGTTGTTGAAGTTACCGGCGGTATACAGCACGGAACCGCACTGGCGCAGAATCGCCGCTGTCATCTCTTTAACGGAGGTTTTGCCGGAAGAGCCAGTCAGCGCGACAACACGCGCCGTTGACTGCTGACGAACCCAGGCGCCCAATTGCCCCAAAGACAAACGCGTATCGCTTACTAACAGCTGCGGCACATCGAGAGGTAAGTGCTTACTGACTAAAAGAGCCGCCGCGCCGCCTTTTACCGCATCAGCAGCGTAATCATGCGCGTCGAATTTCTCGCCTTTCAGCGCGACAAACAGGCAGCCAGACGCCAGCTTACGCGTATCGGTTGAAACATCTTCAATATCAATGCTTTCACCAATCAGCTGCGCATTCAACACCGTGGCAAGCTGTTGCAAGGAGACGCGAATCATGCAATCACCCCCAGCAGACGAGCAACGGTGATACGATCGGAATAATCAAGACGCTGATTGCCGACCAGTTGGTAATCTTCGTGCCCTTTACCCGCAACCAGCACGACGTCATTTTCCTGCGCCTGCATGATCGCACTGGTAACCGCTTCGGCACGCCCGTGAATCACCTGAACCCGTCCGGCATCCAGCAGCCCGGAGAGAATATCGGCAACAATGGCCTGAGGTTCTTCACTGCGCGGGTTATCGTCAGTAACCACAACGCGATCGGCCAGTTGTTCTGCGATACCGCCCATAAGTGGGCGCTTACCTTTATCACGATCGCCGCCGCAGCCAAACACACACCAAAGTTTCCCCTGGCAGTGCAAACGCGCCGCTTCGAGCGCTTTTTCCAGCGCGTCCGGCGTGTGGGCGTAATCCACAACGACCGTTGGTTTTCCTTCAGCATGGAAGACTTCCATGCGGCCACATACGGGTTGCAGTTGAGAGCCCGTAATGACCAACTTGTCGAGCGGATAGCCAAGAGACAGCAGCGTTGCTAGCGCCAGCAGCATATTGCTGACGTTAAACGCGCCCATCAGGCGACTTTCGATTTCGCCGTGCCCCCAGCTTGAATCAAACGCAATCGTGGCTCCGTTGTCGTGATAATCAATCTGTGTCGCCTTCAGCCAGCGCCCACGGCAGCCGGGGACCAGATTGTTCTCCATCGTGACAGCAACCGCATCCGGCAGCTTCGCCAACCAGCGCAGCCCAACCTCATCATCAGCATTGATAATCATCTGGCCAACGCGATGCTCACCGAACAGCGCCCATTTGGCCGCTTCGTAGCTTTCCATATCGCCATGGTAATCAAGATGATCGCGGCTCAGGTTAGTGAACACCGCTGCCGCGAACGGCAACGCAGCCACACGATGCTGCACCAGACCGTGGGAGGACACTTCCATTGCGGCGAACGTCGCACCTTGCTCGACCAGTTGGCTCAGCACCTGCTGAACATCGACAGCCGACCCAGTCGTATTTTCTGCCGGAATCGCCCGACCTAATAGGCCGTTGCCTACGGTGCCCATTACGGCACTCGTTTCGCCGAGCGCCTGGCTCCACTGTGCCAGAAGCTGAGTCGTCGTCGTTTTTCCGTTGGTTCCCGTTACGCCGATCAGCTGTAACTTTTCCGCAGGTTGCTGATAAAAACGGCCTGCCAGCGCGGAAAGCCGCTGGTTCAGATTACTGAGATAGACCACTGGCACGCCGTGCATTTCGCGAACGGTGCCATCGGCAGCTTCACCTTCTGCTTCAGCAACGATCGCTGCTACGCCTTGCGCAATTGCCTGCGGAATATAGCGCCGTCCATCTGTTTTGTGCCCGACAATCGCGACAAACAGATCCCCGGCAGCCGCAACGCGGCTGTCTAATGTCATTTCCCGCAGCGCGCGCGCCGGGGTGTCTTGCACCCACGGCGCAAGTAAATCGCGCAAATTACGATCTGCCACCTGATCCCTCTTCTCTATTAATTACAAACTCGTTTTTGTCGCCTGCTGGCAACGCATCCGGTTCGATATTCATCGTACGCAGAACGCCACCCATGATGGCGCCAAAGATTGGCGCAGAAACTGCACCGCCGTAGTACTTCCCTGCCTGCGGATCGTTGATCACGACAACCAGAGCAAAACGTGGGTTACTGGCTGGCGCCACACCCGCCGTGTAGGCAATATATTTGTTGATGTATTTGCCATCCGGGCCGACTTTTTTGGCCGTACCAGTTTTAATCGCGATACGGTAGCCTTTGATGGCCGCTTTGGTACCGCCGCCGCCTGGCAGCGCAACGCTTTCCATCATGTGCACCACGGAACGCACCAACGCTTCAGGGAAGACGCGTTCGCCGGGGACAGGTGGATCAACTTTAGTAATCGACAGCGGACGATAAATGCCGAAACTGCCGATCGTGGCATAGACTCGCGCTAACTGTAACGGTGTTACCATCAGCCCGTAGCCGAAAGAAAAGGTGGCCCTCTCTATGTCAGACCACCGTTGTTTTTGAGGGTATAAGCCACTGCTTTCTCCGACCAACCCCAAATTGGTCGCTTTTCCTAATCCAAAGCGCGAGTAAGTATCTACCAGCGCAGAGGAAGGCATCGCTAACGCCAGTCTGGAAACACCGACGTTACTCGATTTCTGCAACACGCCCGTCAGCGTCAACTCGCTGTAGCGCGCCACGTCTTTGATTTCATGACCATTGACGTAGTAAGGCAGCGTGTTGAGCACGCTATTTTCTTTGACGACACCGCGCTGCAACGCCGTCATCACCACCATCGGTTTCACCGTAGAACCCGGTTCGAAGATATCGGTGATGGCGCGGTTACGCATAATCTCTTTCGGCGTATCCGCCAAATTGTTCGGGTTATAAGACGGGCTATTCGCCATCGCCAGCACTTCGCCAGTATTCACATCAACCAGCACGGCCGTGCCTGACTCGGCTTTGTTAAAGGCAACCGCGTTGTTGAGCTCGCGGTAAACCAGCGCCTGCAAACGCTCATCAATACTCAGCGCCAGATTATGTGCAGCCTGACTATCGACAGAAGAGATATCTTCAATTACGCGGCCAAACCGGTCTTTACGCACGGTTCGTTCACCGGGTTGTCCGGTCAGCCAACGATCAAAGCTTTTCTCTACCCCTTCAATGCCCTGTCCATCGATATTAGTGAAGCCGATAAGGTGAGAGGTCACTTGCCCGGAAGGATAATACCGACGAGATTCCTGCCGCAGATTAATGCCCGGCAGTTTTAGTTTATGGACGTATTCGCCAATGGCAGGATTCACCTGACGCGCGAGGTAAACAAAGCGCCCTTTCGGGTTAGCATTGATCTTCGTGGCCAACTGATCCAACGGGATATCGAGCGCGTCAGACAGCGCTTTCCAGCGCGTATCCAACGTAATACCGCCACGATCGTTCACTTCTTTCGGATCTGCCCAAACGGCATTCACCGGTACGCTGACGGCCAAAGGACGACCTGCGCGATCGCTAATCATACCGCGTGCCGTTGGCACTTCCTGTACGCGCAGGGAACGCATATCCCCTTCACGCACCAGTTTGTCTGGGTTGATCACCTGAAGGTAAGCCGCACGAGCCATCAAGCCAAACATCGCAAGCAGGATACAGCCGCAAAGCAACGCAAAACGCCAGCTAACAAAGCTGGCTTGATCTTCCTGGCGCTTTAACTTTCCTGTACGGGCTGCTTTCATGCTTAACTGGTTGCCTATTTAGTTCATTGCTTAACCACAATATTTTCCTGTGACGGATCGACATGCCCCATTTGCAGCTTTTCCGTCGCGATCCGCTCAACGCGGCTATGATCTCCGAGAGAGTTCTCCTCCAGGATCAGATTTCGCCATTCGATATCCAACGCATCACGCTCCAGCAGAAGCTGCTCGCGTTCTGCTGTCAGCAAGCGCGTCTTGTGCGCCGTTGTCACCACAAAAACGGCAGAAACCAGTACGGCAATCATCAGCAGCATGGGGAGCTTGGCATTACGCAGCAGATCCTCACCGATGACGCCAACCAGAGTGTGCCGTTCGTTACCGATCATGCCGGCAGTCTCTCAGCGAACCGCAGCACGGAGCTACGCGCGCGCGGGTTTTCTGCAATTTCTGCTTCCGAAGGCATCAGTTTCTTTCCGACGGCTTTTAACGTCTGGCCGCCCTGACTGCGCAACTGTTCTTCCGTTAACGGCAGGCCAGCAGGCACCTGTGGCCCACGGCTCTGATGGCGAATAAACCGTTTCACGATTCGATCTTCTAACGAGTGGAAGCTGATAACCGACAGACGTCCCTGCGGAGCCAGTACGCTTAACGCACCTTCTAACGCCCGCTCAATCTCTTCCAGCTCACTGTTGATGTAAATGCGGATCGCCTGAAAACTGCGCGTCGCCGGGTGCTTATGTTTTTCTCTAATCGGGCTGGCGGCAGCGATCAATTCAGCGAGTTCTTTTGTCCGTGTCATCGGGTCGAGACGATTACGCTCGACAATCGCGCGGGCAATGCGTTTGGCAAAACGCTCTTCGCCGAACGTTTTCAAGACCCAGACAATGTCGTCAGCTTCCGCTTTCATCAGCCATTCGGCAGCAGACAAGCCGCGCGTCGGATCCATACGCATATCCAGCGGGCCATCGCGCATAAATGAGAACCCACGTTCAGGGTCATCAAGCTGTGGGGAAGAAACACCAAGATCGAGCAGAACACCGTCGATCTGCCCGGTCAGACCGAGTTCCGCCACATACTCCGCCATGGAGGAAAACGGCCCGTGAATAATAGAGAAACGAGGATCGTCAATCGCCTTGGCCGCTTCAATAGCCTGAGGATCGCGATCGATAGCTAACAGACGTCCTTCCGGCCCCAGTTGGGAAAGAATCAGACGAGAGTGACCACCACGGCCAAATGTGCCGTCGATGTATATGCCGCCGCTGCGAATGTTCAGGCCATTTACTGCCTCATCCAACAGGACGGTGGTATGTTTATAATTTTCCAGCATGACTATAGCGATAGGTCCTGCAACCGCTCAGACAAGGGTTCCTGAGTCGATTGTTCAGCGTCAATATCATCCCTGACCTGTTGATACCAAGTCTGTTCATCCCACAGCTCAAACTTGTTGAACTGCCCGACTAGCATCACTTCTTTTTTAAGGTCCGCATGCTGCCTTAACGTATTCGCAATCAACAAACGCCCTGCACTATCCATTTGGCACTCGCTGGCATGCCCCAATAACAACCGCTGAACGCGGCGTTCAGCTGGGTTCATGCTCGATAAGCGAGACAGCTTTTGTTCAATGATTTCCCATTCAGGTAAGGGATAAAGCAGCAGGCATGGCTGATGCAGGTCAATGGTGCAAACCATTTGACCTTGCGATTCCCCGTTCAGCATTTCCCGGTATCGGGTAGGCACAGCAAGGCGCCCTTTACTGTCGAGGTTAACCAGCGTAGCCCCACGAAACATACCTGAGTTACCCCTTCATAACCTTTTTCACCACTTTATCCCACAAAATCCCACCTTTAAGAGTGTACGGAGGGTATGAAAACCTTGTCAAGCCAGAGCTGGCGCGCTTTGGGATTATTCCTGAATGAATTGGGGCCGGCATAGAGGTAAAAGGAATAAGGAGTCAAAATTAACGAAGATTAACGTCATGATAATTTGAGAAAAATTCATAACAGAACGGGAACATTACAAACATATCGCTATCCACGCCAACATCTCGATTATTTTTCTTGTCACAAGCTGATACCAAAGACAACGGTTTTCAGAATTGTCTTACTAACCCCGAACACCTTGAATACCAAGGCCTGCGTGAGTCTGCAGAATCATACCGCGACGGGTAACAGTTGCTCAATGTCACATTTTTAACATCAACGTCATCGATTCTTGATTAATCAGCCGATTTCCCTTACTTAAGACTCCCCTCACCAACGAATACGGTTTCCTGAACAGGAATACAGGCTCAGAAAACGGGTCGAATTACGTGTGCAACGTATCCCCCCAAGAGAAGCATGAAAAGCGGCGTCACAAACAGCCCTTTTTTATCGGTCATTTACTCACTTCCTTTAACGCTTTAATGCAATTACCTCCCCGCGGAAACGCCTTGCTCTGAAAAAACCATAACGATTTGTTTTTAAATAATTTTAAATCTCTTGTCGCGATAAAAAAACGGGAAATTTATCGGATAGACATAAAGTAGCGGGAAAGTATAAAAAACGCTCACAAATAAATATTTTTACCTAGTACAAAGCCAATCATTCAGTGATGTAAACTACACAAACGAAATAAGGCATGACAAAAAACCACACAAAACCATTACACCAGTTTATCCGCCCTAAGAATGGAGCAGCCCGGTATGTTTTCCCCGACGTCACGATTGCGAAGTGCCACTGCAGATACCTTTGCGCTCGTTGTCTATTGTTTCATCACCGGCATGGCAATAGAAATCATGCTTTCCGGGATGAGCTTCGAGCAATCGCTGTCTTCACGTTTACTGTCTATCCCCGTTAATATTGCCATTGCCTGGCCGTACGGTCAGTATCGCGATCGCGTGTTGAATATAGCCAGACGTCACGGTGGTGAGCATTTTCTGGTGCGCAGCGTTGCCGATCTGTTTGCCTATGTCAGTTTCCAATCCCCGGTTTACGCCATCATTCTCTGGTCTATCGGAGCGAGTCCCGCACAAATCCTGACGGCCGTTACCAGTAATCTAGTGATATCGATGGTGACAGGCGTGATATACGGTTATTTCCTGGAATATTGCCGTCGGCTATTCCGCGTGGCATTGCCATAAAAGCAAAGTAGGCGTGGGTCGTGAGTTGAGATTGAGCAGTAGCGAGTAGTCAAGGAAAAGCGCCATAGTTATCTATGGCGCAGAAAGAGAGAGATTACACGCGGCTCAGTGAGCCGCGACGGTACAAGTTACGCCGGATACGATTCAAACCAGGCTTCGGCCTTTTCGGTTCATCCAGACTGGCCAACACCAGCTCCAGTACGCGTTCCGCGACTTCACGATGGCGCTGAGCGACAGACAATACCGGGCATTCCAGATAATCCAACAGTTCATTATCCCCAAAGGTCGCGATAGCCAGATTATTCGGCAAGCGCCCGTTAATCTTCAGGTTAACGTCCATCACCCCCTGCAATAGCGGAAATGACGTCGTGAACAGCGCTTCAGGCATAGGATTATTTTTCAGATAATCCATAAATGCGGCGGCGGCGGCTACGCGTTCATAACTATTGGAGTAAAGATAATTCACCTCACGCGGATCGCCCGCCCACGCCTGACGGAACCCTTGCTCACGCAGGAAGCTGACGGAAAGCTCAGGCAAGGCGCCAAGATACAGTACCGATTTCGCAGGCACTTTCCGTAATTCCTGCGCCAGCATTTCAGCATCTTCAAGATCGGCCCCGACCACGCTGGTAAAGTGCTCACGATCTAACGCCCTGTCCAACGCAATAATCGGCAGGTTGCCGTTTATCCAGCGCTGATAAAATGGGTGCTCGGGAGGTAATGCGGTAGAAACGATAATAGCGTCAACCTGGCGCTGTAACAGATGCTCAATACAGCGCATCTCGTTGTCCGGCTGATCTTCTGAACACGCAATTAATAACTGATATCCGCGCTGTCTGGCCTGACGCTCCAGATAATTGGCGATGCGTGTATAGCTGGTATTTTCCAAATCGGGAATAACCAAACCAATTGAACGTGTGCGTCCGGCACGTAATCCAGCCGCGACGGCGTTGGGATGATAATTGTGCTCCCTGACGACAGCCATGACTTTCTCAACGGTCTTATCGCTCACGCGATATTGTTTTGCTTTCCCGTTAATAACATAGCTGGCTGTCGTGCGTGAAACACCCGCAAGACGCGCGATTTCATCCAGTTTCACGGTAACCCCTTAGTAGGCCGGAAAATAAATAGGCCGGATAAATAATAAATAGTGTGATGACCATAAAATCATCATGGATATGGCGTAGATCTAACAGCAGAAGCTTTTGTACGGCAACTGCTTTTATCACGTTACCCACATATTTCAAGCTGTCATATCAATAATGGACGTCTTTTAACCTGAAATATATTGCGCTTATATAAGATAAGGAAAATAAAAAGGCCCGATACTATTATCAGGCCTCTTAAAGGAAAAAGCAGCGAAAAGTCGATTAACGCATGATCTTATCGCCGCGTGATACGCCGACAATCCCGGAGCGTGCCACTTCAACAATTTCGGCCACTTCACGCACGGCGCTGAGGAAGGCGTCCAGTTTATCGCTGGTGCCAGCAAGCTGTACGGTGTAAAGCGAGGCGGTAACATCCACAATCTGCCCGCGGAAAATATCGGCGCAGCGCTTCACTTCTTCGCGGCCATATCCTGTGGCTTGCAGCTTCACCAGCATGATTTCACGCTCAACGTGCGCGCCCTGCCCCAGTTCACTAACGCGCAGAACATCCACCAGCTTGTGCAACTGCTTTTCGATCTGCTCCAGCACTTTCTCATCGCCTACCGTCTGAATCGTCATACGGGATAGCGTAGGGTCTTCGGTTGGGGCTACCGTCAGGCTTTCGATGTTGTAGCCGCGCTGTGAAAACAGGCCGACGACACGTGACAAGGCGCCCGATTCATTCTCAAGTAATACTGATAAAATCCGCCGCATGATCAGGTCCTCTCCGTTTTGCTCAACCACATTTCATCCATCGCCCCGCCGCGAATCTGCATGGGGTAAACATGCTCGCTGCTGTCGATGTTGATATCAACAAACACCAGACGATCTTTCTGCGCCAGCGCTTGTGACAGCTTACTTTCCAGTTCGTCCGGCGTATCGATAGAAATCCCGACGTGACCGTACGCTTCAGCCAGCTTGACGAAATCCGGTAACGATTCCATGTAAGAACTGGAATGGCGGCCAGAATAAATCATGTCCTGCCACTGCTTCACCATACCGAGGAAGCGGTTGTTCAGGTTGATTACCACAACGGGCAAATCATATTGCAGCGCCGTAGAAAGCTCCTGAATATTCATCTGAATACTGCCGTCGCCCGTTACGCAAATCACGGTCTCTTCCGGCAGCGCGAGCTTAATACCCAGTGCAGCAGGCAGGCCAAAGCCCATGGTGCCTAATCCGCCGGAGTTCACCCAGCGACGCGGTAAATCGAACGGATAATACAGCGCGGCGAACATCTGGTGCTGACCGACGTCCGATGCCACATAGGCTTTACCTTCGGTCAGACGATGCAGCGTTTCAATCACCGCCTGCGGTTTAATCTTGTCGCTGTCGGTGCTGTATTTCAGACAGTGACGCCCACGCCACTGTTCGATAACCTGCCACCAGTCGCGCAGCGCATCAAACTGCTGCTGTGCGCCATCTTGCGCCAGCAACTCCAGCATCAGGCTTAATACCTGTTTGGCATCGCCAACGATAGGAACATCGGCATTGACCGTTTTGGAAATTGACGCGGGATCGATATCAATATGCAATACCGTCGCATTCGGACAGTACTTCGCCAGATTGTTCGTCGTACGGTCGTCGAAGCGCACCCCTACGGCGAAAATTACATCGGCGTTATGCATAGCCATGTTGGCTTCATACGTCCCGTGCATCCCCAGCATACCGAGGCATTGACGGTGCGTGCCAGGAAAACCGCCCAACCCCATCAACGATGTGGTCACTGGCAGGTTAAGCTTTTCTGCCAGCGTCAGCAGTTCTTCGTGACACTCCGCGTTAATCACGCCGCCACCGCCGTAGATAATCGGCTTTTCTGCCGCCAGTAGCGTTTGCAGCGCCCGACGAATCTGCCCTTTGTGCCCTTGAACCGTTGGGTTATAGGAACGCATGCTGATGCTTTCGGGATAAACGTACGGCAGCTTATTCGCCGGATTCATGACGTCTTTCGGCAGATCGACCACCACGGGCCCCGGACGTCCGGTTGATGCCAGATAAAACGCTTTTTTCAGGATCGTCGGGACATCTTCCGCTTTCTTGACCAGAAAACTGTGCTTCACAATCGGGCGAGAGATCCCCACCATGTCGCATTCCTGGAAGGAATCGTAGCCAATCAACGAAGTCGCAACCTGACCGGACAACACCACCATAGGAATGGAGTCCATATAGGCAGTAGCGATACCGGTAATGGCATTGGTCGCACCGGGACCGGACGTGACCAGCACAACACCGACCTCACCCGTCGCGCGCGTATAGCCATCCGCCATATGTACCGCACCTTGCTCATGCCGCACCAAAATATGATCGATACCGCCAACCGTATGCAGGGCGTCGTAAATATCCAACACCGCACCGCCCGGATAACCGAACACATGTTTTACGCCCTGATCGATCAACGATCGGACCACCATTTCGGCGCCTGACAACATCTCCATGGATCTGCCTCTTTTGTTCAGAAAGCGGAATTCGCTTCTGTATTGATCGGGAGAAATCCCCGAGCTCACATTGTATTAATACTGTTAACTTTTAGTACAAGAATACGAAATATTATAGGGATTACTGATAACCCATTAACATAACGCCAGATTATGACGCAGACAAACGGCAAAAAACCACCGCCCTTAATCGTGCCTAGGGGAAATCGAACGTGAGGGAAAAAGGAACTGAGATAAAATACTAACTGGGAACCTTCCGACCTGAGGGATCGTCCATGAAGGCCATAAATTACAGAGTGAAATATTGAGGCCGAAAACCACATTTCTTTTCAGGAAACGCGCTTCTCGGCCTACGACACCATCAAGATTCTGCGTACATCGCATCAATTTCCAGCTGGTAACGCTGGTTGATGATTTTCCTGCGTAGCTTGAGCGTTGGCGTCAGTTCCCCTTCTGCCATCGAAAACGGCACAGGCAGCAACGTGAATTTCTTCACCTGCTCCACGCGGGAAAGCTCCTTCTGCATCTCCCGCAAGCGCTGTTCGAACAGCTCAATAATATGGCTGTGACGCAGCAATTCCAGCCGATCGTGGTACTTCAGATTGATGGAGTGAGCGTATTCTTCCAGCGCCTCGAAACAGGGAACAATCAACGCAGACACGTATTTACGCGTATCCGCGATAATCGCCACCTGTTCGATGAAGCGATCCTGTCCCAGCGTCCCTTCCAGATGCTGCGGAGCAATATATTTACCGCCCGACGTTTTCATCAGATCTTTCAAGCGCTCGGTAATAAACAGGTTACCGTTGGCATCCAGCTCTCCCGCATCGCCGGTTCTCAGCCAGCCGTCTTCGGTAAAGGTTTCTGCGGTTTCCTGCGGACGATGGAAATAACCCCGCATGATGGTTGCGCCGCGCACCTGAATCTCTTTTTCCTCACCAATACGAACTTCAATACCTGGCAGCGGCGTACCAATAGAGCCTAAGCGGAAATGATTCTCTTCCCAGCAGGAAACCGTCGCGCAGGTTTCGGTCATGCCATAGCCATAGATGATGCGAATCCCGATCGCGCGGAAAAACAGAATGATGTTGTCATCCAGCCGCGCACCTGCGGCTGGCATGAAGCGAATCTCGCCCCCCAGCAGCTGGCGCAGTTTCCCTAACACCAGCCGGTCGGCATAGCGATGCATAACGCGGCGGAAGAGCCCTGCTTTTTTCGCTGTCTGGCTCGCCAGAAACATGTGTTTCCCCTGCGTAACAGCCCAGTTGAAAAGTCGCTGGCGGTACCACGGTGCCTGCGCCACTTTTTCATGGATTGCGCTGTAAACTTTCTCATAAAAACGCGGTACGGCGCACATCACGGTAGGTTTGACCGCCTGCATCGCATCACGAACCAGATTCGTGTTGTTGAGATACACGTTCTGGGCGCCACGATGCATAATGACAAAGCTCCACGCGCGTTCAAATACGTGAGAAAGCGGTAAGAAACAGAGCGATACGTCATTTTCCGACATATCCAGACGATCGTCATGCAGCTTAAGCTGCATCGCCATGTTGGTGTAATCCAGCATGACGCCTTTTGGCTCGCCGGTGGTGCCAGAGGTATAAATCAACGTAAACAGATCGTTGAGATCGCGACTGTCGATGCGCGTTTGCCATTCATCACGCCAGAAATCGTCTACGGCCTGCGCTTCAAATTCATGCAGGGATTGCGCGATGTCGCTATCGCGCAGGTTAACGCCCTCATCCATCACGATAATATTTCGCAGTTGCGGGCAGGTCTCCCGTAACGACAGCAGCGCATCCAACTGCTCCTGACCACCAACGAATATCGTACGGATATCGGCATCATTGATGATGAACGCCGCCTGTGCCGCCGTATTCGTGGCATAGATTGGCACGCTGATCGCACGCAGGTGCAGTAGCGCCAGATCAGCCAGCGACCAATTCATCGAGTTATGAGAGAAAATCGCTACCCGTTCTTGAACGTCGACTCTCAGCGCCAGTAGCGCGCTGGCAATCCGCCGAATGCGCTGTCCGGCCTGTGTCCAGGTGAGCTGTTGTTCGCCCGCAGGCGTCCACTCGCGCAGCGCAATACGACCCGCGCAGTGATTGATCCGATCTTGAACCCGGTGCACCACATGATATGGCTGTAAATGATTATTCATCTGTAAAAGAATTTATAAGGGAAGTGAATTCGACAGCATTTCAGCGTACAGCTGTACATTATTTGGCGTGCAGTCTACCGTCATTGTTCAAAACCGCAACGATCTTTCGTTCATTCCCCGCAGGCTATCGCTGGTTTACTTGACGCACATCACACCAATCAAAAGTTGACATATCCCTGATAATCGCGTACCAATAAAGCAACACCGAATTTTAGATGACGAGACACCATGTTCAACTTTACTGTCCTACTAAGCCTACTACTAAACGCATCCTTCTTGCGCGGTAGGTTTGTGGGCAGAATTCAGAACTAAGTTTCTCGCCACACGATACAAAAAACCCGCGCTGATGCGCGGGTTTTTTTTTACTCGCCGAGCGCCAAGTACAAGTAGACACGACAAGGAACTAAACCGATGAGCGAGCAAGTCATTATTTTTGATACCACATTACGCGATGGTGAGCAGGCTTTACAGGCGAGTCTGAGTGTAAAAGAAAAGCTGCAAATTGCTTTCGCCCTGGAACGTATGGGCGTTGATGTCATGGAGGTGGGCTTTCCAGTTTCCTCTCCCGGCGACTTTGAATCCGTTCAGACCATCGCCCGCAACATCAAAAACAGTCGTGTGTGCGGCCTGACCCGCTGTGTCGAAAAGGACATCGATGTCGCCGCAGAAGCGCTGCGTGTCGCAGAAGCCTTCCGTATTCACACTTTTATTGCAACCTCACCGATGCACATCGCCACTAAGCTGCGCAGCACGCTGGACGAAGTCATCGAACGCGCTATCTACATGATTAAGCGCGCACGCAACTACACAGACGATGTCGAGTTCTCCTGTGAAGATGCGGGTCGTACGCCAATCCCAGACCTGTGTCGCGTGGTTGAGGCCGCCATCAACGCTGGCGCCCGCACCATCAATATCCCAGATACCGTCGGCTACACCATGCCGCATGAGTTCGGCAACATCATCTCCTCTTTGTACCAACGCGTTCCTAATATCGATAAAGCCATTATTTCTGTTCACACCCACGACGATCTGGGTTTGGCCGTTGGCAACGCCATGGCGGCAGTGCACGCAGGCGCTCGTCAGGTAGAAGGCACATTGAACGGTATCGGCGAACGTGCGGGTAACTGTTCACTGGAAGAAGTCATCATGGCGATCAAAACCCGCCATAACATCCTGAATGTACACACCAACATCAATCATCAGGAAATCTACCGCACCAGCCAGTTGGTCAGCCAGATTTGCAATATGCCTATCCCCGCTAACAAAGCGGTTGTGGGTGCCAACGCCTTCGCTCACTCTTCCGGTATTCACCAGGATGGCGTGCTGAAGAACCGTGAAAACTACGAAATCATGACGCCGGAATCTATCGGCCTGAAAGAAGTGCAGTTGAACCTGACTTCCCGTTCCGGTCGTGCCGCGGTGAAACACCGCATGGAAGAGATGGGCTATCAGGACAGCGATTACAATCTGGACGATCTGTACTCCGCCTTCCTGAAACTGGCGGATAAGAAAGGTCAGGTCTTTGATTACGATCTGGAGGCGCTGGCCTTTATCAACCGTCAGCAGGAAGAACCTGAGTTCTACCATCTGGATTATTTCAGCGTTCAGTCCGGTTCCAGCGTGATGGCAACCGCTTCTGTCAAACTGATCTGCGGCGAAGAAACCCAGTCAGAAGCCGCGACGGGAAATGGCCCGGTCGATGCCGTTTATCAGGCAATCAACCGCATTACCGGTTATCAGGTTTCACTGGTTAAATACCAACTGACCGCCAAAGGTCAGGGTCGTGATGCGCTGGGTCAGGTTGATATCGTTGCAGATTATCAGGGCCGCCGTTTCCACGGTGTCGGTCTGGCGACGGATATCGTTGAATCTTCCGCACAGGCAATGGTAAATGTATTAAACAACATCAAACGTGCTCAACAGGTAGAAAAAGAAATTCAACGCCTGCAACAGCACAATAACCAACAACAAAACGATAGCAAACAACAAAACAGTCAGGAAACAGTGTGATGACAAAGAGCTACCATATCGCCGTTTTACCCGGAGACGGCATTGGCCCAGAAGTAATGGCGCAGGCCCATAAAGTACTGGATGCGGTACGTCAGCGTTTTGGCATCCGCATTACCACCAGCGAATATGACGTCGGCGGTATCGCCATTGACCGTCAGGGCACGCCACTGCCGCAGGCGACCGTCGCGGGTTGTGAGCAGGCAGATGCGATTCTGTTCGGTTCCGTTGGTGGCCCGAAATGGGAACATCTGCCACCGGCAGAGCAGCCGGAGCGCGGTGCGTTGTTGCCTCTGCGTAAGCACTTCAAACTGTTCAGCAACCTGCGCCCTGCTCGCCTGTATCAGGGGCTGGAAGCGTTTTGCCCACTGCGTAGCGACATCGCTGCGAAGGGCTTTGATATTCTGTGCGTCCGCGAACTGACGGGGGGCATCTACTTCGGCCAGCCAAAAGGACGTGAAGGTAGCGGCCAGTATGAGCGTGCTTTCGATACCGAGGTGTACCACCGTTTCGAGATTGAGCGTATCGCGCACATCGCGTTTGAATCCGCGCGTAAACGTCGCAGCATCGTGACCTCTATCGATAAGGCCAACGTGCTGCAAAGCTCGATTATGTGGCGCGAGATCGTTAATGAAGTCGCCAAAGCCTATCCAGATGTGAAGCTGTCCCACCTGTATATCGATAACGCGACGATGCAGTTAATTAAAGATCCGTCTCAGTTTGACGTGATGCTGTGTTCTAACCTGTTCGGTGACATTCTGTCCGACGAGTGCGCCATGATTACCGGTTCAATGGGCATGCTGCCTTCTGCAAGCCTGAACGAGCAAGGCTTTGGCCTGTACGAGCCTGCTGGCGGTTCCGCGCCGGATATCGCCGGTAAAGACATTGCCAACCCGATTGCGCAGATTCTGTCGCTGTCGCTGCTGCTGCGCTACAGCCTGGGTGCAGATGATGCCGCAGACGCAATCGAAAAAGCGGTCAATACCGCACTGGCTGAAGGCTACCGCACCGCAGACCTGGCAAGCACCAGCAACGCGATTGGTACCAATGAAATGGGCGACGTGATTGCGCGTTTTGTGGCGCAAGGGGCATAACCATGGGTAAGACGTTATATCAAAAATTGTTCGAAGCGCACGTGGTTCATGAAGCGCCAAACGAAACGCCGCTGCTGTATATCGACAGACATCTGGTACACGAAGTGACTTCCCCGCAAGCTTTCGACGGCCTGCGCGCGATGGGCCGTAAGGTTCGTCAGCCGGGGAAAACCTTCGCGACCATGGACCACAACGTGTCCACGCAAACCAAAGACATCAACGCCAGTGGCGAGATGGCCCGCATTCAGATGCAGGAGTTAATCAAAAACTGTGCGGAATTCGGCGTTCAGCTGTATGACCTGAACCACCCGTATCAGGGTATCGTTCACGTTATCGGGCCTGAGCAAGGAATGACGCTGCCGGGCATGACCATCGTGTGTGGTGACTCGCACACGGCAACGCACGGCGCATTTGGTTCACTGGCTTTCGGTATCGGTACGTCGGAAGTGGAACATGTACTGGCGACGCAAACCCTGAAGCAGGGTCGCGCCAAAACCATGAAGATTGAAGTCACTGGCGATGCACCACACGGCATTACCGCAAAAGACATCGTGCTGGCGATCATCGGTAAAACCGGTAGCGCAGGCGGCACCGGCCATGTAGTTGAATTCTGTGGCACAGCCATTCGTGCACTTAGCATGGAAGGCCGTATGACGCTGTGCAACATGGCGATTGAAATGGGTGCGAAAGCTGGGCTGGTTGCGCCGGACGAGACCACCTTCAACTACCTGAAAGGCCGTCAGTTTGCGCCGAAAGACGCCAACTGGGATGCCGCCGTTGCGTACTGGAACACGCTGAAATCGGATGATGATGCGCAGTTCGATACGGTTGTCACGCTGGACGCCGCTCAAATCGCACCGCAGGTCACCTGGGGTACCAACCCCGGCCAGGTTATCGCCGTCAATCAGGAAATCCCTAACCCGGACTCTTTCAGCGATCCGGTAGAACGCGCCTCTGCCGCCAAAGCGCTGGCGTATATGGATCTGCAACCCGGTATCAAACTGACCGACGTGAAGATCGATAAAGTTTTCATTGGCTCCTGCACCAACTCGCGCATTGAAGATTTGCGCGCTGCGGCAGAAATCGCCAAAGGGCGCAAAGTCGCCGCTGGCGTTCAGGCTATCGTTGTACCCGGCTCCGGCCCGGTAAAAACCATGGCAGAGCTGGAAGGGCTGGATAAAGTGTTCATCGAAGCGGGCTTTGAGTGGCGCTTACCGGGCTGCTCTATGTGTCTGGCGATGAACAATGACCGTCTGAACCCCGGCGAACGCTGCGCCTCAACCAGCAACCGTAACTTTGAAGGACGTCAGGGGCGCGCAGGTCGTACCCATCTGGTCAGCCCGGCAATGGCTGCCGCTGCCGCGGTAACGGGTCGCTTTGCCGACGTCCGCGAGTTGAATTAAGAGAGAAACCGACATGGCTAAATTTACTCAACACACTGGTCTGGTGGTTCCTCTGGATGCCGCTAACGTCGATACTGACGCCATCATTCCCAAGCAGTTTCTGCAAAAGGTGACGCGTACCGGTTTCGGCCAACATTTGTTCCACGACTGGCGTTTTCTGGACGATGCGGGTCAACAGCCTAACCCTGAGTTCGTGCTGAACCAGCCGCATTACAAAGGGGCCAGCATCCTGCTGGCGCGGGAAAACTTCGGCTGCGGTTCTTCCCGTGAGCACGCACCGTGGGCGCTGACCGATTACGGCTTCAAAGTCGTTATCGCCCCAAGCTTCGCCGATATCTTCTACGGCAACTCGTTTAACAACCAACTGTTGCCGGTGAAACTGAGCGACGCGGAAATAGACGAGCTGTTCAAGCTGGTTGATGGGCAGGAAGGCATTAACTTCACGGTCGATCTGGAAAATCAGGTCGTTCAGGCGGGCAGCAAAAGCTATCCGTTTGAAATCGACAGCTTCCGTCGTCACTGCATGATCAACGGATTAGACAGCATCGGCCTGACGCTGCAACACGAAGCGTCTATCACCGAGTATGAAAAGAATCAGCCGGCCTTTTTGAACTGATTCAAGATTACAAATAGCCCTGAAGCCCTCTTCAGGGCTGACAAAGTCCATAGAGCGGTAGTAACGGATAGATCGTAAAGACGCTGTAAACACATCCCTGTGCGCTCGGATTGCGCAGATATGAATCTCATCCCTGAGATTCACCCTTGCAGGGTCGTCGCAAGCGACGTTCAAAAACGTTCCTGACGTTTTTGTCCATGGCGCAAACGCTTTACTCTTCTATTCCGTTACTACCGTTTTCGTTCGGCAAATAGGTTTATCAACAGCCTGAGCCTGCATGACTTCCTGCGGGCTTTTTCTTTTGGAAAAATGACGGGTATTACAGTAAAGCGGCAATCAGATAAAAAGCCAGCATACTCAAGAGCACCGCGACCACAATATTCCTGATAAAAAAGGAAATCACGACACTCACAATAGCACCGAGAAAATACGGATTATCAGGAAATGCGCGAATCACGCCGTGTTCCATCAAGATAATTGGCCCACAAATCGCAGTGAGTAAGCATGGCGCGGAATACTTTAATGCACGATGGAGTAAAACGGGAATTTTTACCGGCACCGCAGGTTCAAGAAAAATATAGCGATTAAAAAACACGATCCCTGCCAGAACGAATATCAATAACCAGCTCATTTTTCTTCCTTAAGTACAGATGCGATGAACACAGAGAAAAACATGCCGCCGACACCGGCAATAGCAATAGCACCGTCTACCTTGAAATAGCTCAATAGCATCGACAACAGCAGAGAAAACAGGACGCCAGAGAAGGTACTGATCTTCTTTATCATCGGTACAACGATGGTGATAAACGTGGCAACGATAGAATAATCAAGGTGATACTTATCCAAATCGGGTACAGATGAGGCCATGACCACGCCAAGAATACTGAAGATATTCCAGAAAATATAAAAGGTGAAACCCGCACCGATTAAATAGCTGGTGCTAACGTTGTTCTTCCTGTCTTTCTTTTCACTGAGAGCAAAAAGCTCATCCGATAATAAAAACCCGATCGGAAGCCGTTTTCTTAATGTCAACGTTGAAACGTATTCACGCAGCGTCAAGCCATATATCAGGTGCTGTGCGGTAATAAAAAAAACGGAGATTAATAGCGTCGCGACATTCGCCCCGGACATCAGTAAACCTAACGAGACGAGCTGCGCAGCTCCCGCGAAAATAATCGCGGACATCCCGATACTTTGCCCGACGGATAATCCCGATTGAATTGCCATGGAACCAGCCAGAATGCCCCAGGGTACTACAGATAAACAAAGCGGAAGCATTTCAACCACGCCAGTCATAAAATGCTTCCACGGACTAACGGTGTCTTTTGATTCAGACGATGAACGGGCTACGGTGTTTTCCATATAACATTGCACTACCATAAAAAATATCGATAGCGGAAAACTAACAAAACGTTTTTTAAGAGTATTGGATGAATTTGCTGCGCCCCAGAATAGAGGACGAGTCACGCAGCCAACGCACAGGCAACTTGAAGTATGACGGGTTATTGGTTGCCTTTAGCAAACTCGCCCGGCGTCAGCCCCAAAGAATTTTTGAAATGACGATGGAAGTGGCTTTGATCGGTAAAACCGCACCGTACGGAAACATCGAGGATCGCATCACCTTTACGCAACAATGCCTTCGCTTTGCGCAGACGAGCCTGGATCAAATAGGCATGAGGCGTAATCCCCACCACCGCTTTAAACTGTCGCAAGAAGTGCCACACACTGAGTTCGGCCAACGCTGCCAATTCAACGAGAGCCAGCTCTCTCTCGGGATAGCTGTCTATGAAGGCTTTAACATTCAGTATATTTTGGGTCGCAACAGGCAGCATCTGTGGCGTCAGACGCGTCTTGCTATAGCGCATCGTCAGCCAGGTTAATGACGACAACAGCAGCGTTTCTTTCAATAACATATTGCCCGGCTGAGCAAGCATATTGAACGTCATGAGCAACTGATCCGACAGTCCTGGGTCGTGAACAACGGCGTCGGGGAACCACGGAATGGAATCCTTTGAGCGTTGCAGTTCCTGATTAATCGAGCGAAAAAGATCGGGATGCGGATAAATGGCGCGATAGGCCCAGCCGGTTTCGACCTCCGAACTCCCCGTGTGCACATCGTCCGCATTCACCAGAATGATGTCGCCTTTGGGTGCAACGTGCTCTGCACCAGAGCGATAAAAACGCTGAGCGCCCTGCTCAATCACGCTGATGCAATACGTATCATGCACATGACGAGGAAAGCGCTGCTGATAGTACTGTGCCTGCAACATATCCAGCCCGCCGAGCGCCTCCAGATGTCTGAAGTGTGTCTGCTCTTGCACTATCGGCTTTTTATGCACGCGTTAACCCTCTTATCGTTTGTACAAAATTGCTCTGGCAGAGAAGCGACATAGGCATACTTCTTTATAGCCATAAACAGCGTACCTGTTCACTGATTCTATCAGAAGCGGATTCATATCCCATGCTGGAAAAAACAGCGAAAAAAAGCCAGCGACAAAGCCGCTGGCCACGAGATGGTGATGCTTATCTTTTTATCAATCGGGTTACATCAGATGAAACCGGGACACCCCAAGATTCAACCGCTCGGCCTGCTGCTCCAACGAAGCGGCAGACGAAGAAGCCTCCAGCACCAGCGTTGCGTTCTGTTGCGTGACACGATCCATTTCTGATATCGCTAATGACACCTGATTAATACCGCTGCTTTGTTCATCAGACGCCAGCGCGATCTCATTAATAATGCGGGTAACGTTATTAATTTCAGAGACAATCTCGGCCATCGCTTTACCCGCTTCGGATGCCAGCGTCGTTCCTTCCGTCACTCTGGTTTCGGATTCTTTAATCAGCGCGGCAATTTCCGTTGCGGCGTTAGCCGAGCGCTGTGCCAGATTACGCACTTCTCCTGCGACTACTGCGAAGCCTTTGCCCTGCTCGCCCGCTCTGGCTGCTTCAACCGCCGCATTCAGCGCCAGAATATTGGTCTGGAATGCAATCCCGTTAATGAGCGCGATAATCTCAGAAATTTTGTCTGAACTTCTGGCAATGTCCGCCATCGATCCCACAACCTGTTCCACAATGTTGCCACCGTTCACCGCTTTGGCTGAGGTATCCGTCGCCACCTCGCTGGCATGGTGTGCATTATCGGTATTCTGCTTCACCGCAGCCGTAAGCTGCTCCATACTGGCCGCCGTTTCCGCCAGCGCGGCAGCCTGCTGTTCCGTCCGTGCAGACAAATCCGTATTGCCGACGGCGATTTTCGTCGAACTGCTGTGAATCGACTCTGCACTGTCGCGTACCGAACCAACCGTTTCCGAGAGTGAATCCTGCATTTGCTGGATATTGTTCCCCAGAATGCCGATTTCATTTCTTCCCACATCCACACTCGCGCGCGTTAAGTCCCCGTGCGCAATCGCCTGTATGCGTGACACCCAATACTGCACTGGGTTAATAATAACCCGACGAATTAATAAGAACGTCATGCCCGTCAATATGATGGCTAAAATAAAAGCACCCGTCATGAGCGTATATCCCAGGGTGGAATTCCTTTCTGCCGTCACATTAATATTTTTTGCCATCTCAACCCGATAAAGATAAGACGCTTTCAACGGCACATCATAGTCATCATCCAATTTAGACATTACCGTCGACTCAAACGCATTGAGCTCTTCGACATTCCCTTTTTTCGCTATGTCAAACATGGGTTTGATCCCGCGCTCAACATAATCTCTATAACGCGCTTTTAATTCATTATCGCGAGCGAGTTCGACATCGGAACGAACCGATCTATTTTGATACCCATTAAACATTTGCTGAGACAGCGACAGGCGTTCTTCTGCGGCTTTCATACTGGCGTTATAGTTATCAGTAAGGCCATTGCGTAAATGATTCACAGCATGGAGCAAATTCATACGCGCTGCACGCATGTGATTCGCACTATCCACTAACTCCATTCGCACATTCAATTCCAGCGTAGAGTCATTTAACGACAGTTCAGCCTGCTTAAGAAAATACGATGATGTGGAGATCGCCAAGGCAAAAAGCAGTAAAACACCAGAAAAAACAACGATAAAAAGTGGAGTCAGTTTGATGTTATGCAATCCGGAAGCGGAATGCCGTGATTCTGGTTTTTCGTAAATCGCTATTGACTGGTAAGGGGCATCGCTCATTTTTACATCCATCGGGTTATTCAAAAAATTGCTGTGAAGTAAATTGCAGGCAAGCAGGGGAAAATAACACTCCGCCGCATGTTACATAATATTTAAAGATTGTGACAATCTGCGTTAAATACAAGAGGAAAAATAGTGGCCTCTAAAAAATAATTTTATCTATAAGATCGTCATCACGAAAAAACGTCATTTCAACGATAATCATTTCAACTAAAAACCATTCAAAAAATAAACTATCACACAATGTTAGTGAATTATCCTAGTCACTATTATTACAGTAATATTAATTATAGAAGTAAAAAGCGATAAGTGAATTCATTCTATTTTCCTGAAACCAAACACCCTCTGACATTCAACGTTACTGACTAGTTTATTATTCATACACTCTGAATATAAAAACACCACGCTCGGGGCTAACGTTCACCTATGAGCCCCCCGTACTACGTCACTTTGTTGCCCGCCTAAAACCGATGGAATAACCCGCTATCAGCATGCCCGACGCCTTTCTCTGCGGGCATGCTCCCTCTCCTGTCTTGCTCTGCCATTTTCTTTTGCGAAGCCGCACGCAGGCCCGTCACGCCATTCAATGCCCAGCGAAATAAGCGGGTATATTTCATTCTCGATCAACGCCATTGTTGACATCTGTCAACATTAAAACATACCATGATCCTATATCGCGATGAAAAAACACCCAAACAAGCATATTCAGGCAGCCATTGAATACGCATTAGCGCAGGGCTGGCATTTTTATCCCAGCAACGGGCATGCATTTGGCAGGCTTATCTGCGGCACGCCGGACCACAGTACCCATATGATGAGTATTTGGTCCACGCCATCAGTCCCGGAAAATCACGCAAAGCAAATCCGCCGCAACGTCGATAACTGCCTGACAATATTGAAACAATAGAAGATATATACGGCTTACCGAGGAATTTATGACAACATATCACTTTTCTCTCACGCTAGCGGGCGTTTCCGCAGATACGGCTGGGCTGGAAGATGCGCTTTTTGCCAGCGGCTGCGGCGACGCTCTGATCTGCTTCTATGGCAGCGCCGTCTATCTCGAATTTGATCGAGAAAGTCCCCGTTTTTCTACCGCGGTCATCAGCGCTATTCATGATATCGAGTCCGCAGGCATTCAGGCCAGAGTCCACTCCGTCGATGCAGCCTGGGTTGGGATCAGTGATATCGCGGCCTTGTCCGCGCTGTCGCGTCAGGCGATTGCGCTTCTCAAAGATGGAAAACGCGGTACGGGTGATTTCCCCTCTCCAGTCCAACGCTTGCGCGGTACATCGCCGCTGTGGGAATGGAGCGATGTCGCCGACTGGCTGGCCAAACAAAAAAAAATCCCACAAGAGTTAGCCGACAACGCCCGGGAGCTTGCCACGATTAATCTGGCCTTACAGATACGCAATGCACGCCAGCAGGACGAATTGGCACGTTATTGTGCACTGCTCAGCGAAGGCAAGCCGTTACGTGAACAAATCATTACTTGACCAACGCTGCTGATATCCTCTTGCCATACAAACTCTTCATAAGAAACCCAAAATGCCGCAATCACCCAAAATATGGCGGCAGGTAAGCACCATAAAAAAAGCCAGCGAAAAATTCGCTGGCTGGTGAAACATCACCATTACTCAGAATACATTGTTTTACTAAGAATAAATTGTTTACCCAGAATAAATTGTTTACTCAGAATAAATTGTTTCGCACCACCTAGAGCCAATGACGGTACTCGTCCTCAGGCATGTCTTTCAGGTGCCACTGCGTCGCCTGCTGCAATAATGCAATGCGCTGTTGGGTAGACATCCACCGAAACCACTTCGCTTTACAGGTCGATAAGTAGGTTTGATAGAACTGGTACAAACGGGAAATCGCCATAAGCCACCTCCTCTCTTTCCTTGTTGGAAAGTATCGACGTAATATAGGGAAAGATAAATTGATGACTTTAGCGCAGGGAGTTCCTCTTTTATGTCTTCCCCTCGATTGCAACAACAGTTCATCCGCCTGTGGCAACACTTTCAGGGGCAAACCACCGACACTACGCTGCAAGAGCTAACTGGGGTGTTGAATTGTTCCCGCCGCCATATCCGTTCACTGCTGAACGCGATGCAGCAGGAAGGCTGGCTCGTCTGGCAGGCCGAAGCCGGAAGGGGAAAACGCTCTCAGCTATCGTTTGTGTATACCGGATTAGCGCTACAGCAGCAGCGCGCCGAGGATCTGCTGGAACAGGATCGCATTGAGCAACTGGTGCAGTTGGTCGGTGATAAAGAAGCGGTACGCCAGATGTTACTTGCCCATCTTGGACGGAGTTTCCGGCAGGGAAAACATATTCTGCGTATTCTCTATTACCGCCCATTACGCAACCTGCAACCCGGTTCGGCGCTGCGCCGTTCAGAAATGCATATCGCGCGGCAAATTTTTAGCGGGCTGACCAATATAAATGAGGAAAATGGGGAACTGAAACCCGATCTTGCTCATCATTGGCAAATGCTGGCACCGCTGCACTGGCGCTTTTATCTGCGTCCGGCTATCCGCTTTCATCACGGTCGTGAACTGACGATGGACGACGTCATTGCCTCCCTCACGCGTCTCACCGCATGGCCGCAGTTTTCGCATCTTGAATCTGTCACGTCACCAATGCCGTTTGTGATTGATATCAGGCTGAGCAGCCCGGATAAGTGGCTGCCGTGGCTATTGGGCAGCGTGCACGCCATGATTTTGCCGCAGGAATGGCAAACGCTGCCGGATTTTTCCCAACACCCGATTGGTACTGGCCCTTACGCCGTGGTGCGTAATAACAGCAATCAACTGAAGATTCGCGCCTTCGATGATTATTTTGGCTACCGGGCGCTGATTGATGAGGTCAACATCTGGGTCCTCCCGGACGAACCGGAAGAAATGCCGGTCTCCGTCCAGTTTCAGTCCGACGATTCTCGCCATGAACAGCTGGAAAGCCGGATGGAAGAAGGCTGCTATTTCCTGCTGTTCGATAAGCGTTCACCGCTGGCCAAACGCCCGGAGATCCGCCGTTGGCTCTGGCAGGTCTTTAACCCGATTTCGCTACTCAGCCACGCTGATGACAGCCACCAGCGTGACTGGTCCCCCGCTTACAGTCTGCTGCCACGCTGGCATCATCACCATCCAGACGAACGCCAGCCTATTCCCGCAGGGCTGGCGCAGGTTACGCTGACTTTTTATCATGAACACCCTGAATACCGGATATTAAGCGAGATCATGCGCACGCTGCTGGCACAGCACGGCGTCACACTGCGTGTCCAGACGGTCAGCTACGAAGACTGGTATCAGGGTAACGCCGAGAGCGATATCTGGTTTAGCAGCGTGAACTGCTATTTGCCGCTCGAATTCTCTCTGTTCGCGATGCTCTACGAACTCCCACTGGTGCAGCACTGTCTGGATGACGATCTGCACGCGGATGCACAGCAGTGGCGTAATCATTCGCTGCCGATGGCGGAATGGTGTGAAAAGTTGATTGCCAGCGGTCAACTGCACCCTCTGCTGCACCACTGGCTGCAACTTCAGGGGCAGCGCAGTATGCGCGGCGTCAGGATGAATATGCTGGGCTGGTTTGATTTTAAATCCGCCTGGTTTGCACCGCCGGAACGCTGACTGTCTCTGAAAAAGTGCGGGGCCAAGTGAATCGCGCCGCACTCTTCTGTCTATTTTTGCACATGCATCCGTAAAAAATGCTCGACATCAACCGTCTCGTAACCGGTACGTTCATTGAACGTACCGGATTTGTCCCACCACATTCCCTCTCCCAAAGCAAACGCTGCCCGATAGCGCGCCATTACGTCATCTGGAGCAACCTTCAAATCCGTACGCAGTTTGTCCAGAGTCCACACGTCCTTCTTAAACACTTTCCCCGTCACACGTTCAACGACATCGGCAAGTTGCCCGTATGAGATCGTGTCACCTGCCACGTAGACAACCTCATTAGCCAATCGGGGTTCAGCCAGCAAAATTTCCGTAGTGAGCCAGCCAATGTCCTCGGGGATCGTCACTGTCACTTTGGTATCCCAACTTCCCAAGGCGTGAAGGGTTTCACGTTCCAGATCCACCACGTCAAAAGCAGGCTCAAACAGGAAGCTCGTGAACATGCCGGTCGAAACGATCACCCATTCGGTACTCAGTTGGCTGCGTAGCAGCTGCCTTACGTCGTACTGTTCATCGAAAACCGGATGGCCACTGTTCCGACCAACGACATCGTAGTCAACACCGAACTGCCAAGGGAAATAGCGCGCAACGTTAGCAGCCAACACCGCTCTGGTTATTTTCAACTGAGTGCCCGGCCCTGCCACAAATCCCGAACAATTCAATACCGTCTTATAATTCCTGAAAAGCTCTGTCAGGGCGTGTTCATCAGAAACCAGGTCGAATCCCACAACGTCAATCCCTAGCGCACGGAGTTCGGTCAGTCTTGCCCTATCATGCACCGATGGATCGTTAATTGTGTCTGGCGAGACGAGTGCCGTAACCGACAACTGCGAGGCTCGGGCACGCGGTGCGAGAGCACGCAATACCGCCATACCAAGCTGTCCTGCGCCAAGCACAAGAATATCTTTCAACTCTGTTCCGCTGTCATTCATCTCTTAATTCCTTAAAAATTTCAAATTATCTCTATCAAAGGGAGTGGTAAGCATCCCCGCGCATGTCGTGTTTCAACCTGTCTCTGTTTTTTCCACACAGTTTGAAACGTGGGAAAATCCGAATAACGGGTGTTATGTTATACAAAAATGCGCGCATGATAAGATTCAGCCACATCACTTAATAATTTGATTTTTTCAAACAATTAAGTGATATGGTCGCCTTATCAACGAGCACAACGTTTCATCGCAAAATAGGAAGACATCATCGAATGGATCGATTTCAAGCTATGGAAATATTCATCCGTGTAGTCGATGCGGGTAGTTTCAAAAAAGCGGCAGAAACAATGCATGTTCTGCCATCCACCGTCACGCGCAGTATCAAGGAACTTGAATCACACCTTGGGGCGCGGCTGCTCAACCGCACGACGCGAGCACTCAGTATTACGGATGTTGGCCTGCGCTATTACGACAGTTGCAAAGCGATCTTGCGTGACGTGTACGAAGTGGAAAACATGACGGCACAGCAAAAGGAAGAAGTGCATGGGACGATCAGAATCGGGGCGACGCCTTCTCTGGTCAAAAACTTCCTTATTCCAGCACTGTCCGGCTTCTGTGAGCGCTATCCGGGAATAAAGTTGGACTTCCAGTTGGGTGATGCCACGGTGGATATCGTTCAGAATGGTATCGATTGCGTCATTAGAACCGGAGAACCACCGTTATCGCGCTTGGTCGCACGCCACCTCGGTACGTTCCATTGGTATATTTGCGCGTCTCCACGCTATCTTGAACAGCATGGACACCCAACAACGTTAGCGTCGCTCAACAAGCACGCCGCAGTAGGATATATCCACAGCCGGACAGGTCGTTCAACTCGCTGGGATTTTCACGATGGAACGCGCACCGTAGCGATTCCAATAGCAGCACAGATCAGCGTAAATGACACCGATGCCTATGTTACCGCGGGTGTAGCCGGTCTGGGGCTAATACGCATTGCCAGCTATATGGTGCGCCAGCAACTTGCTGATGGACATCTTGTCAGGCTACTTCCTGATATCGATGCCCCGCTTGAACCTATTTTCATTCTCTACCCACAAAGCCGCCACCTCTCGCCCGCGATCCGCGCCTTTATCGACTGGTGTACAGCGCTAATCGAACAAGAGTCAGCAAAATGGTGAATGACCACAAATAGGACACAAAAGCCGTCACGTTAAGCGAAATTGTGAGCGTATTGCTGTCACACCGCAGTATCTGAACGAGCATATAGGGCTAGTTTGATTTTAAATCCGCCTGGTTTGCACCGCCGGAACGCCGAGAGCCTTTCGCTGCGCGGCTTAACCCTTTACAATGTGCCGTTCTCAACGGGGTGCGGAAGATTTTTTCGCTGAGAAGATACCCGTCGAACCTGATCCGGTTAATACCGGCGAAGGGATTTGAGAGTGCTGCTCATTGCTGCCTCAAAGTCCTTTGCCACCCTATGATTCTCAGGAGTGCAAAGTGTTAAATCAATTACTACCGCGTTCAGCCACCGTGCTGAAAACCAGCCTGTCTTGCCTGCTACTGCTCTCAGCTTCGGCTTTCGCCAAACCTGCGTTGACCGTTTATACCTATGACTCATTCGCTTCCGAGTGGGGTCCGGGCCCTGTCATCAAGACCGCGTTTGAAAAAGAGTGCGAGTGCGAGCTGAACTTCGTCGCGCTGGAAGATGGTGCCTCGCTGCTGAACCGTCTGCGTATGGAAGGCAAGAACAGCAAAGCGGATATCATTCTGGGGCTGGACAACAACCTGTTGCAGGCGGCGGAACAAACCGGCCTGTTTGCACCGCACAATCAGGACACTCGTGCCGTCACAGTGCCGGGCGGCTGGAGCAATAAGACGTTCGTTCCTTATGACTACGGCTATTTCGCTTTTGTGTATAACAAAAACACGCTGAAGAACCCGCCGAAAAGCCTGCATGAGCTGGTGGACAGCAACGAACCGTGGAAAGTGATCTATCAGGATCCGCGCACCAGCACCCCGGGACTGGGTCTGCTGCTGTGGATGCAGAAAGTGTACGGCGATGATGCGCCGCAAGCCTGGCAGAAGCTGGCGAAGAAAACCGTTACCGTCACCAAAGGCTGGAGCGAAGCCTACGGTCTGTTCCTGAAAGGGGAAGCGGATCTGGTGCTGAGCTACACCACGTCGCCGGCCTACCACATCATTGAAGAGAAGAAAGACAACTACGCGGCAGCGACCTTCAGCGAAGGGCACTACCTGCAAATTGAAGTCGCCGGGCAGTTAGCTTCCAGCAAAAATCCCGAGCTGGCAAAACGTTTTATGCAGTTCATCCTGAGCCCAACCTTCCAGCAGGCGATCCCTACCACGAACTGGATGTACCCGGCGGTTAAAACTGACCTGCCTGCGGGCTTCGCAACGCTCGCGGTGCCGGAAAAAGCCATGCAGTTCAGCGCGCAGGAAGTCGCTGACCAAAGGACGCAGTGGATTCAGGCATGGCAACGCGCCGTCAGCCACTGATCGGCGGACGTCTGTGGCCGGGGCTACTGGCCACAACGCTGTTAATCTCCGTTGCCGCACTGGCTTTCGGTGCCTTGTGGCTACAGGCCCCCGAAAGCCAGTGGCGCACGCTATGGCATGACAGCTACCTCTGGCATGTCATTCGGTTTACCTTCTGGCAGGCCTTTCTCTCTGCGCTGTTTTCTACCATTCCGGCCATTTTTCTCGCCAGAGCGCTGTATCGACGACGCTTTCCCGGCTACCGCTGGCTGCTGCGCCTCTGCGCGATGACGCTGGTGCTGCCTGTACTGGTAGCCGTTTTTGGCCTGCTCAGCGTTTACGGTCGCCAGGGCTGGCTAGCCTCCGCGCTGGGCTGGTTTGGCCTGAAATACACGTTTTCACCCTATGGATTGCAGGGCATCCTGCTGGCGCATGTCTTCTTCAATCTGCCGCTGGCAACCCGATTGCTGTTGCAGTCGCTGGAGGGGATTGCTACCGAGCAACGCCAACTGGCTGCAAATCTGGGCATGAACAGCTGGCAACATTTCCGCCTGCTGGAATGGCCCGCCCTGCGCCGACAAATTTTACCCACTGGCGCGCTGATTTTTATGCTCTGCTTTGCCAGCTTCGCCACAGTGCTTTCGCTGGGCGGCGGCCCGCAGGCGACGACGATTGAGTTGGCTATCTATCAGGCATTAAGCTTTGATTACGATCCGGCGCGCGCAGCGCTGCTGGCGTTAATTCAGATGGTTTGCTGCCTTGGTTTGGTGCTGCTGAGCCAGCGGCTGGGGCGCATTCTGCCCGTCGGCAGCACACAGCAACTGGCCTGGCGCAACCCGCAGGATAGCGTATTAAGCCGCCTCACCGATGGTCTGTTGATTAGCGCGCTGTTGCTACTGGTCGTCCCTCCTTTACTGGCCGTGGTGGTGGATGGCGTGAACCGCTCTCTGGTTACCGTGCTACAACAGCCTGTGCTCTGGCAAACGCTGTTTACCTCGCTGCGCATTGCCTTAGGTGCTGGGCTTCTGTGTCTGGTGCTGACCATGATGCTGCTCTGGAGCAGCCGCGAGCTCAAGCTACGTCAGAAGCCGCTCTATGGGCAGTTGATGAACCTGAGCGGTATGCTCATCCTTGCCATGCCCGGCATTGTGCTGGCAACCGGCTTTTTCCTGCTGCTGAATAACAGCATCGGGCTACCGCAATCCCCCTATGCGCTGGTGGTGTTCACCAATGCACTGATGGCGATTCCATACGCGATCAAAGTGCTGGAAAACCCAATGCTGGACGTTGCCGAGCGTTACAACCGACTCTGCACCTCGCTGGACATTCGCGGCTGGCAGCGGCTGAGGCTGATCGAGCTTGCCGCGCTGAAGCAGCCGTTAGCGCAGGCGCTGGCCTTTGCCTGCGTGCTGTCGATCGGTGATTTTGGCGTTATCGCGCTGTTCGGCAATGAGCAGTTCCGCACGCTGCCGTTCTACCTGTACCAGCAAATTGGTTCCTATCGCAGCGCCGACGGTGCGGTCACAGCACTGCTGTTGATGCTGCTGTGTTTTATGTTATTTACCCTGATTGAGAAACTGGCAGGCCGTCATGATCGCGCTTGAGAAATTGACCTACTTTTATCAGCACTTGCCCATGCGTTTTGATTTTCACGTCAAACCGGGCGAACGCATCGCCATCCTCGGCCCCAGCGGCGCAGGGAAAAGTACGCTGCTGAATCTGATTGCCGGTTTCCTGATGGCTGACAGCGGCGAATTACGGCTTAACGGTGAGCCTCACCGCGAGACGCCTCCCGCCAAGCGGCCGGTCTCGATTCTGTTTCAGGAAAATAACCTGTTTCCTCACCTGACCATTGGGCAGAACATCGCACTGGGGCTCCATCCCGGCCTGCGTCTCAGTGCTACACAGCGTGAAACGCTACGGCAGATCGCCGATCAGGTCGGTCTGGCGGATCTTCTGGATCGTCTGCCGTCGCAGGTTTCCGGCGGGCAGCGCCAGCGCGCAGCATTGGCACGCTGTCTGGTACGTCACCAGCCCATACTGCTGCTGGATGAACCCTTCTCAGCCCTTGATCCGGCGCTGCGTCAGGAAATGCTCGATCTGGTTGAAAGCGTGTGTCAGGAGCGTGAGTTCACGCTGCTGATGGTGTCCCACAATCTGGATGATGCCATGCGGATCGCAAAACGTACGGTGCTGATCGTGGACGGACAGATTTATTATGACGGGCCGACTCAGGCGCTACAGGATGGCAGCGCAGAGGCAGCCGCCATCCTGGGAATTTCACGCCCGTCCTCGGATTGAAGCGTTAAGGCAAAGCCTGATAGCGCAGGTTGCTGAACGTCACGTCTCCCTCGCCCGACGCATACAAGGCAGGCCGCAAACTGAGGAAGTCATACGCAACGTTGTGATGGTAACCGGAGACTTCCATCTGCACCGGGTATTTCTTCCACGGTTCTTGATCCGACGTTCGGGTGTAAAACGTCACGATATGACGATCGTTTTTCATCCGAATCTGCACCTCATTGCCAGTGATGTGCGGCAGTTTCTTCTCCGCTCTTTCCAGCCCATAGCGGTGCATGACTGTGCCATCCTGATTAAACGACAGCCCGACGTACAGCTTCGCGTTATAGAACAGCAGCAAACCAGCCTGTGCGCCGGGGGCGAAATTCGCCGTGACCTCAATTTGGTAAGCCTGATCGCCGGGGATCATCGTCAGCGGCGCGCTGTCCTTCGGCGACGTTCCTTTGGCCTTCAGGTGCAGCTTGCCGTCGCTGAGCGTAACCCGTTTTAGCTCTTCCGCATTGGCGCGGTAAAAATGCCAGCGAGCCGGAAATTTCTCGTCGGTAAAGCTATCAGACCAGCCGATACCGTGCGGCACCGCTTCGCCCCCTGCCGGTTTGCGAATCGGTTTACCGGTATCAAATCCAGCAGATGTGAACCAACCATCATTACCCCAGACAATCGGCTCCAGCATCGCCTGCCGCCCCAACGTCATAAAGCCGTTTTCATAACCGTGATACACCATATACCAGTTTTTATCCGGCCCTTCGATCAGCGTCGCATGGCCGCGTGACCACCACTTTTCTGAACGATCCTGCGTACGGATAATCGGGTTATGCGGGGAGTTTTCCCACGGCCCATTGATTGATTTGGAGCGCGCGGCAATCACCATGTGCCCGGTCGGCGGCCCGGCCGTTCCGCCTTCCGCCAGCACCATGTAGAAGTAATCGCCGTGGCGCAGCATCTTCGGCCCTTCCTGCGAGAAGCTTTCCACATCCCATTCTTCCGGATACTGCCATCCCTGATAGACCACCTCCATGTCACCGACCGTCGACAGCCCATCGTCCGTTAATTGCACGCGATTGCCACCAGACATAAAGATGTAACGTTTGCCATCCTCTCCCACAACGTGGCCGGGATCGCTGGCCGGATTTTTCAATCCGGTATCCTTCGGCGGCGTCCACGGGCCGTGGATATCATCGGCGGTAATCACATACAGCGTTTTCTTTTTCGTTCCTTTGGCGTCGATAATCCGGTTTGTGGTGAAGTAGATATAATATTTGCCGTCGTGTTTCACCAAATCCGGCGCCCAGATCGCGTCAACGGGTGTCGTGATCGCCGGACCAAGCGGCTGCCAGTTCACTAAATCGCGCGAGTGCCAAATCAGCAGTCCGGGGATATCGTCAAATGACGAGAACGTCATGTAGTAGTCATCACCATCCTTGATAATCGTAGGATCAGGATGATCGCCCGCAATAATCGGGTTGAGATAACAGCCATTGCCCAAATCCGCCTGGCGCTGCTGTTCAATACCCCGTTTCCATTCGTTGGCAGGGCCAGCCTGACAGGCCATCGTCGTGCCGATACCCATTGCCATCAGTAAGATACCGCTCAATACCCCTTTCCCTACCGCCCGGGACACACCCATTTATCACCACCCACTATCCCAATGATTATTTTATAATTTATAACATTGAAACCCTGTTCCAATTGTGAAAACAGTCACGCTTCTCTGGTTCTGCGGCGAAAAATCAAGCGGTAATCGTGCGGTAAAATACCAATATATACCCTAAATAATTCGAGTTTCAGGACAAAACGTAGCGTTTTGAACAGCGCTTGCGCTGACCCCGAAGGGGTGAGGCCATAGGCCGAATAACGCGGCAAGTGAGGGACAAATTCGTCGGGAACGAATTTGACCAGCCAACGGCTGGCCTTCGGTGAGAGACGGGATGTCTCTCATTTCATCCCGATGAGCTTACTCAAGTAAGTGATTCGGGTGACAAATCTGCTGGGAGCAGATTTGAACGCTGCTTGCAGCGGCCCTTCAGGGCGAGGCCCACGACGGGCCGAGTATTTGAGCGCAGCCAACGCACATGCAACTCGAAGTATGACGGGTATACTGTGACCAATTCGACATATTCAGTTTTTATACCTTGTAGGTATTGTGTCTTTTTGTGCTGCTGTGCTTATATGAATTGGCGATAGGCTGATGACACATTCAAATACAACGCCCAGCCATCACTAACGCAAATAAACTCAACATAAATAACTCAACATAAATAAATAGGATTCCCGTGACGCACTACTCTTCTTCCACTTCAGCACTACTAAGCACCGCGCATGTTGACGCGGTCGTCGTCGTGCGCGTGGCAGTCGTGGTCGTGGTCGTCGGCAGCGCGCCGTAACGGGTTCCGAATCGAAGATTCTCAAACCCCGCCGGCGCCAGCCGAGCGGGGTTTCTTGTTTTTACCCTCCCCGCTCCGACACCGCACCGGCCCTGATGAAGGATGTAAGCATGCGTTATACAGGCGCTCAGTTAATTGTTCGGCTGCTCGAACAGCAGGGCATCACCACCGTAGCGGGCATTCCCGGCGGCGCGGCTCTGCCGTTATATGATGCACTGGGTCAAAGTAAGACTATCCGTCACGTTCTGGCTCGTCACGAGCAAGGTGCCGGGTTTATGGCGCAAGGCATGGCGCGCGCCAGCGGTCGCGCCGCCGTTTGTATGGCTTCCAGCGGCCCGGGGGCGACCAACCTGCTCACCGCCATTGCCGATGCCAAACTGGATTCGATCCCATTGGTGTGTATCACCGGCCAGGTGCCTTCTGGCATGATCGGCACCGATGCGTTTCAGGAAGTCGATACCTACGGCATCTCTATTCCCGTCACCAAACATAACTATCTGGTTCGCGATATCAACGAACTGCCGCGCGTGATCCCGGAAGCGTTTCGCATCGCGCAGTCGGGTCGTCCCGGCCCGGTGTGGATCGATATTCCAAAAGACATCCAGAACGCGACCATTGAGCTGAGCGAACTGCCGGGCGTCTTTCCTCTCGATACGCCACCCGCCATCCCTCAACAGGAGATCGAGCGAGCAGCAGCCATGATTAACGCAGCTCAGCGTCCGGTTCTCTATCTGGGTGGTGGGATCATTAGCAGCGCCGCGCACGAACAGGCGGTTCAACTGGCGGAACGCTCCAGCCTGCCAACCACCATGACGCTGATGGCGCTGGGTGCCATGCCCGTCGATCATCCCCTGTCGCTCGGCATGCTGGGTATGCACGCCGCACGATCAACCAATCTGATCTTGCAGCAGGCAGATTTGTTAATTGTGCTGGGTGCGCGTTTTGACGATCGTGCGATTGGTAAAGCAGAACAGTTTTGCCCGCAGGCCAGCATCATTCACATCGATATCGATCCCGCCGAGTTGGGCAAGATCCGTCAACCACATGTGGCGATCAACGCGGATGTCGCGCAGGCGCTGGACCAGCTGCTGCCGCATATTACGCCGCAGCAGCGTGACGTCTGGCGTACCACCGTCCGTGGGCTGCAACAGGAATTCCCGTTCAACATGCCGAATGCTGACGATCCCTTAAGCCATTATGGTCTGGTGCAGGCCACGGCGCGGGCGCTGACGGATGATGCGATCATCACCACCGATGTCGGCCAGCATCAGATGTGGGTGGCCCAATCTTATCCGCTGCGTCGTCCGCGCCAGTGGCTGACATCCGGCGGATTTGGCACGATGGGCTTTGGCCTGCCTGCGGCGATTGGCGCTGCGCTGGCCGAGCCGGAACGCACCGTGGTGTGCTTCTCGGGTGATGGCAGCCTGATGATGAACATTCAGGAAATGGCAACTGCGGCAGAAGAAGGGCTCAACGTAAAAATCGTCCTGATGAACAACCAGTCACTCGGTCTGGTTCACCAGCAGCAGGATATGTTTTTCCAGCAGCGCATCTTCGCTGCCGATTACCGTTACAGTACCAATTTCCTCGCGATTGCCGCAGGTTTCGGCTTTGCAACCTGCGATCTGAATGCAGCAGCCGATCCGCAAGCCGCCCTGCAAGAAGCGCTCAATCAGCCGGGTCCTGCGCTGATCCACGTACTGATTGACGCCAATGAAAAAGTGTTACCCATCGTGCCACCGGGCGCAGCGAACATCGATATGATCGGAGATTAATGACTATGTCAACTCAACTAACTTCGTCAACACAACCAACTTCAAATCAGGTCACGCTAGAACTCTCTGTGCGCAACCACCCCGGCGTCATGTCACACGTTTGCGGCCTGTTTGCCCGCCGGGCATTTAACGTGGAAGGCATTCTGTGTATGCCGCTGGCCAATGGTGAAGAAAGCCGCATCTGGCTACTTGTCAAAGATGACCAGCGGCTACCGCAGATGATCAGTCAGGTGGAAAAGCTGGAAGACGTCCTTCAGGTACGTCGTCACGGTGAAGAAATGCGTATTTTCGAGCAGGTCGCCGAGTTTTACTGCTAGCTGGCTTGGCCGGGTTTTTCCCGGCCTGCCCACCCTTACCCGTTTAACACCTGCCACAGCAGATGACGGTAAACCGGCATCAGCGGGTGCTGAATCAGCATGAACAGCGCTGCAACCGCCGCTACGGACACCGCGGGTGCGACCCAGCGCAGACGTCTGAGCGGCATCTTTTTGCTAAACCAGTCACGATGTTTACGCTTATCGTTGCGCCACCAGCGCCAGTTTAGCCAGCCAGCACCCCATACCACAACGGCGGTTATCAGCAGTAGCCACTTGAATCCAGCACTGTTCGTCCCCGCGGGAATATCAATCGCAACGCCGGCCAGAATGCCGGGTAAGAAATAGGCCGGCGGCCACAGCAGGCAGCCAATGATATTCGGCACGGCAAATTTATAAGGCGGTAACCCCAGCATCCCCGCCACCATCGGAATAAGCGGGCGCGTTGGACCAACAAAACGCCCGATCAATATCGTCGGCATCGGGTGTTGATACAGGGCATATTCGGTTTTACTCAACAACGCCTGGTACTTTTTCAGGAAGGACCAGTTATGCAGCGGTGCCTTAAAACGCATGCCAATAAAATAGGAAATCCAGTCTCCTAGCAGGCAACCGATAATCCCGGCCGCCCATGCCGGGTAAAGCCCCATTTGTCCGCTGCCAATCAGCGCTCCCAGCGTTGCCATCATCACCGTTCCCGGCAACAACAACCCCACCAGAGCCAGAGATTCCAGAAAGGCAACCAGCATGACGGCGATCAGTGAATACGCTAGCGATTGGGTAACCAGATGATCCAGCCACGCTTCCATAAAACCTACCCGTATTTTATAAAAACAAGGATTGTCTGGATCATAGCAGAAGCCGTCAACTCCTGATTTTACTCCACCACCCGATTCGGGTTCATGTAAAAATCCAGTACACCGAGTTGCCGTCTGATTCCGTCTCTCAGGCGGCAGTGAGCCCGGCCTGTTAGTACAAAACCTGGCAATATCCTGCTGAAAATATGTAGTGCTATTTATCTATCAGGCATTGAAGCGATCGCCGCCTGCGGGTGCACAAGGCGTGTACGTTTTGATAAATATCAACTATTCCCCTTATCAGAGTACACGCAATATCATTTTCCAATTCAAGCCGTTAGCACCACTTCAGTAACACAGTTTTCTGGTCAATTCTTTTGCACCGACGGGCCTCAACACTTATGATAGCGGTCATTTTTTGCCACGGTGCCACACTGCCACTATGTTTTTTAAACTACTCAACCATTTCGGATTACGACGTCTTATCCTACTCTTGGCAGTGGCGAGCGCATTGGTAACACTGGCAAACAGTTTTTATGCCAGCTATCGCGTTCAGCGAGAGCTCCTGATTGATAATACGCTTGAAGCCAACCGCGTTTACGCCACCAAACTCGCGGCGATGACCCATTCCTTCTTTAAAGAAGCCCAGCAGCAGTTAGCCTACAGCGCCAATATCGTCGCCACCCAGATGGATGATAAGGTCAGCCTGCTTAAAGAAGCCGACCGCCTGCGGCTACAGACCAGCAATTTCAACTCTGTTGTGATTGCAGATGAAAAAGGCATCGTCAGAGCCACGTCACCCGATACGTTCCAATTAATCGGGAGAAGCCTGACCACAGACGGCGCACTCGAAGCCTTAAGAGAAAAACAGCCGCTTATCAGCCAACCCTATGTGTCTGCCGCCAATAACTTCATTGTGCTGATATCTGCGCCGATCTTCACGCGAGATGGCCGTTACAAAGGGTTTATCGGTGGATCGATCTATCTTAAGCAGCCCAGCGTTCTCAATACATTATTGGACAAACATTATTACCGCGACGGTTCTTATATTTATGTCACCGATAAGAACAAAAGAATGCTGTATCACCGCGATATCGAGCGGATTGGCAAAACAGAGACCAACAATCTGGATATCGACGCGCAGCATGAGAATAACGGTAGCCAGCACATGCTGAACTATCTGGGTGAGAAGATGTTAGCGGGCTACGCCGTTGAATCTACTTCACAGTGGCAGATTGTGGCGCTCCGTCCAACCGACATTACGCTGAAACCGCTGGATGGTCTGATGCTAAATGTGCTGCGCCACACGCTCCCTCTGGCGCTTTTGACTATCTTCTGCGTTTGGCTGCTTGCGCGGCTCATCGCTCAGCCGCTGTGGCTGCTGGCACGCAGCGCCAATAAGATGGATGCGACGGATGTCTCCGACGACATCAGAAATATTCACTCCTGGTATTTCGAGGCCTCGCAGCTTAAACAGGCCATGCTGCTGGGTATCGATTTACTTCAGCGCAAAATTGGTAAGTTACGTTCTGAGGCACACTCAGACCCGATGACCGACCTGCTCAATCGCCGTGGGTTGGATAGCGTTCTCCGCTACTGGCAGATGGGACAGAAAAGTTTTGCGGTCATCGCGCTGGATATCGATCGCTTCAAACGCATCAATGACACCTACGGTCACGATGTCGGCGATAACGTTATTCGCTATCTCTCACAGCTGATTCGCACCAGTTCACGCGATTCCGACATCCTGTGCCGCAGCGGCGGTGAAGAGTTTTTGATCTTGCTGCCGGAAACGCATCTCGACGTCGCGATCAGCATTGCTGAACGGCTACGGCAGCGCATGGAAGAATCAACCATTCCTGTCGTGGGCAATATCACCATCTCACTAGGCGTTGCTCTGTGGGAACCGGGCGTCAGCGATATGTCGATCGAACGCACCTTCAAGCTGGCGGATGAGGCCCTGTATCAGGCCAAGCAGGAAGGCCGCAACCGCGTGGTTTCTGCCTCCGGCAACGAGCAGTAATCCAAATCCCTCTTCTCTATCATAGGTGATGTCGCTAGATACTAGACATCACCTGTATAAATAACCATACTTACTCTTACTATCCTTTCTTATCCCGCTCGCTATAAAAGGCCGCTTAGTGACTCAGGTTCGTCAGGGGTTTCTACTGACCCGCCACTGGAATGACACGCCAGCTGGCACGCAGGTTGAATTCTGGCTGGCCACCGATGAAGGCCCGCTGCTGGTACGTCTGCCGCTACAGCAGGCCGTAGCCTTTATTCCCGCTCAGCAGGAAGCCCGCGCAAGAACGCTCTTACAGCAGGAAAAACGCTGGCAGTTAAAACCGCTCGCCATGCAGGATTTCCATCATCAACCGCTGCTGGGGCTGTATTGCCCACAATACCGGCAGTTGATGCGACTGGAGAAACTGCTGCGTGAAGGCGGCGTTCAGGTTTACGAAGCGGATATTCGCCCGACGGAACGCTTTCTGATGGAGCGTTTTATCACGGCACCGGTGTGGTTTAGCGGTACTCCCACGTCGGATAGCCTGCTGACAGATGCCCGCATGAAGCCCAATCCCGACTACCGCCCGACGCTCAGGCTGGTGTCGCTGGATATCGAAACCAACCGCCACGGCGAGCTTTACTGCATCGGGCTGGAAGGCTGCGGGCAGCGTCAGGTTTACATGCTCGGCCCGCCGAACGGCACGCCTGCCGAACACGAGGATTTTACGCTGGAGTACGTCGCCAGCCGCCCACTGCTGCTGGAAAAGCTGAACATCTGGATGCAGCAGCACGATCCCGATGCCATCATTGGCTGGAATCTGGTGCAGTTTGACCTGCGCGTCTTACAGAAGCATGCCGAGCGCTACAACATTCCGCTCAAGCTGGGGCGCAACGGGCAGGCGTTGGAGTGGCGGGAACACGGTTTTAAGCAGGGGCACTTCTTTGCCAGCGCCACTGGCCGTTTGATTATCGATGGCATTGAAGCGCTCAAGTCAGCAACATGGAATTTTGCCTCGTTTAGTCTGGAGTTTGTCGCGCAGTCGCTGCTGGGGGAAGGCAAAGCTATCGACACGCCTTATCAGCGCATGGACGAAATCGACCGCCGCTTTGCCGAAGATAAACCCGCACTCGCGCGCTATAACTTGCAGGACTGCGAGCTGGTCACGCGTATTTTCGACAAAACCGAACTGCTGCCGTTCTTGCTGGAGCGCGCCAGCGTCACTGGTCTGGCGGCTGACCGAAGCGGCGGTTCCGTCGCAGCATTTTCCCACCTTTATTTACCGCGCATGCATCGCATGGGCTACGTCGCTCCGAATCTGGGCGACGTCGCGCTTGAAGCCAGCCCCGGTGGATTTGTGATGGATTCGCGGCCCGGCCTGTATGATTCGGTGCTCGTGCTGGATTACAAGAGCCTCTACCCTTCCATCATCCGCACGTTTCTGATCGACCCGGTCGGGCTGGCGGTGGGAACACAAAATCCAGACGCGCAGCACGCCGTCCCCGGCTTTCGCGGCGCATGGTTCTCCCGCGAACAGCACTGCCTTCCCGCGATTGTTGAGCAAATCTGGCAAGGGCGTGAAGCGGCGAAGCGCACCAGCAACAAACCGCTGTCGCAGGCGTTGAAGATCATCATGAATGCCTTTTACGGCGTGCTGGGTGCCACAGGCTGCCGCTTCTTCGATCCGCGTCTCGCCTCCTCCATCACCCTACGCGGCCATGAGATCATGCGCAAAACGCGCGAGCTGATCGAGGAACAAGGCTATCAGGTCATTTATGGCGATACCGACTCCACGTTCGTCTGGCTGAAACACGCGCATAGTGAAGAAGAAGCGACAACGATTGGCAACGCGCTGGTGCAGCACGTTAATCAATGGTGGACACAGCACCTGCAAGACACTTTGCAGTTGACCAGCGCGCTGGAATTGGAGTTTGAAACGCACTTCCGCCGCTTTCTGATGCCCACCATTCGCGGTGCCGAGCAAGGCAGCAAAAAGCGCTACGCCGGGCTAATCGACACGCCACAAGGCGAAAAGATGGTATTCAAAGGGCTGGAAACCGTGCGGACCGACTGGACACCGCTGGCGCAACAGTTTCAACAGCAGCTCTATCTGCTGATTTTTCAGCAACAGCCGTATCAGGAGTGGCTACGGGATTATGTCGATCGCACCCTAAACGGGGAATTCGACGATCTGCTGATCTATCGCAAACGGCTACGCCGCCGACTTGATGACTACCAGCGCAACGTGCCCCCCCACGCCAGAGCCGCAAAAATTGCCGATGACTATAACCGCCAGCAAGGGCGACCGCTGCAATATCAAAACGGCGGCTGGATCAGTTATGTAATGACCGTCAACGGCCCCGAACCGCTGGAAACCCGGCATTCACCGCTGGATTATCAGCATTATGTCGAACGCCAGCTCCAGCCGGTCGCCGACGCCATTCTTCCTTTCCTGCATGATGATTTTTCTACACTGGTTACAGGCCAGATGGGTCTGTTTTAAATGACGCGTATTCATGTTTTTTAACGAAAGCGGTTAATTCGCGGTACAGCAAGTTTGAGGGGTGACGAACGCACCGTCATCCATTACCATAACGCCCTTTCTGAATTTGCATCAGCAGCATTATCGGCGCCCGATAATGTAATCAGACATTCCCCCGACACAGACGAAAATCGAGCTAAGAATTTATGCCTTTTACACTTGGTCAGCGCTGGATCAGCGATACGGAAAGCGAACTTGGACTGGGAACGGTTGTTGCCGTCGATACGCGTATGATAACGCTGCTTTTCCCTGCCAGCGGTGAAAACCGACTTTATTCCCGCAGCGACGCCCCCATCACCCGCGTGATGTTCAACCCCGGCGACACCGTCACCAGCCATGAAGGCTGGCAGCTCAAAGTCGATGACGTGCGAGAAGAAAAAGGGTTACTGGTGTATTGCGGCCAACGTCTGGATGATGAAACGCCGGCGGAACTGCGTGAAGTCTTTCTGGACAGCAAACTGACGTTCAATAAACCGCAAGATCGTCTGTTCGCCGGACAGATCGATCGTATGGATCGCTTTGCCCTGCGCTACCGCGCCCGCAAGCACCAGAACGAGCAGGCGCTACAGCAACAGGTCGGTTTACGCGGCATGCGTGCCAGCCTCATCCCGCATCAGCTTCATATCGCTTACGAAGTCGGTCAACGTCATGCGCCACGCGTTTTGCTGGCGGACGAAGTCGGTCTGGGGAAAACCATTGAAGCCGGTATGATCATCCACCAGCAGTTGCTGGCGGGCCGCGCCAGTCGCGTGCTGATTATCGTACCGGAAACCCTGCAACATCAGTGGCTGGTCGAAATGCTGCGCCGCTTTAACCTGCTGTTCTCGCTGTTTGACGACGAGCGCTATGCCGAAGCCAAGCTGGACAGCAGCAACCCGTTTGAAACTGAACAGCTCGTTATCTGCTCACTGGGATTTGTGCAGCGCAGCGCCCAGCGCTTTGCGCAGCTCGTCAACGCCGATTGGGATCTGCTGGTGGTGGATGAAGCCCACCATCTGGTCTGGAACGAAGAAAGTCCGAGCCCGGAATATCAGGCCATTGAAACACTGGCACGCGCCACGCCGGCCGTTCTGTTGTTAACCGCGACGCCGGAACAGCTTGGTCAGCAGAGCCACTTTGCACGTTTACGCCTGCTCGATCCCAACCGCTTCCACGACTATCAGGAGTTCGTCGCCGAACAGCAGCAATACCGCCCGGTCGCCGATGCCGTCACGTTGCTGTTAGCGGGCGAAAAAGCCCAGACGGCTGAACTGAATGCACTGAGCGATCTGCTGGGCGAACAGGACATCGAGCCGCTGCTGAAAGCCATCAACAGCGACAGCGATGACAATCAAAAGGCGCGTCAGGAACTGATCGCCATGCTGATGGATCGTCACGGCACCAGCCGCGTGTTGTTCCGTAACACGCGTCAGGGAGTTAAAGGTTTCCCACAGCGTATCCTGCATCAAATCCGCCTGCCGCTGCCGTCGCAGTATCAAACGGCGATTAAAGTGTCCGGGATTATGAACGCGAATAAGACGCTGGAAGTACGCGCCCGCGACATGCTGTACCCGGAACAAATTTATCAACAGCTCGAAGGGGACGATGCCACCTGGTGGAACTTCGACCCGCGCGTGGAATGGTTACTGAACTACCTGACCGCGCACCGCGATGAGAAAGTGCTGGTGATCTGTGCGCAGGCCGCCACGGCGCTACAGCTGGAGCAAGTGCTGCGCACGCGTGAAGCGATCCGCGCCGCCGTCTTCCATGAAGGGCTGTCAATTCTGGAACGTGACCGCGCCGCCGCCTATTTTGCTTCCGAAGAAGAAGGCGCACAGGTGCTGATCTGTTCAGAGATCGGCTCCGAAGGCCGTAACTTCCAGTTCGCCAGCCACTTAGTGATGTTCGATCTGCCGTTCAACCCCGATCTGCTGGAACAGCGCATCGGCCGTCTGGACCGTATCGGGCAGGCAAAAGAAATTCAGATTCTGGTGCCGTATCTGGAAAATACTGCCCAAGCTATGCTGGTACGTTGGTATCACGAAGGGTTGGATGCGTTTGAGCACACCTGCCCGACAGGCCGCACCATCTATGATGCGCACCATGCGCAGCTGATCGAGCGACTGACAACCGTCGGTGAACAACAGGGATTGGATGAGTTTATTCATACCTGCCGCCAACAGCACGACAGCCTGAAACAGCAGCTTGAACAAGGCCGCGATCGTCTTCTGGAAATGCATTCTAACGGTGGCGAGCAGGCGCAGCAGTTGGCGCAGGCCATTGCCGAACAGGATAATGACGTCAATCTGGTGACATTCGCGCTGAACCTGTTTGATATTGTTGGCATCAATCAGGAAGATCGCAGTGATAATCTGATCATCCTGACGCCATCCGATCATATGCTGGTGCCGGATTTCCCAGGCCTGCCGCAGGACGGCTGCACGATCACTTTCGATCGCGATCAGGCACTTTCCCGCGAGGATGCGCAGTTTATCAGTTGGGAGCACCCGCTCATCCGTAACGGGCTCGATCTGGTGCTGTCCGGCGATACCGGAAGCTGTGCGGTGTCGCTGCTGAAAAATAAAGCCCTGCCGGTCGGCACGCTGCTGGCGGAGCTGGTTTACGTTGTCGAAGCACAAGCGCCTAAGCACCTGCAACTGACTCGTTTCCTGCCACCAACACCGGTTCGCCTGCTCATGGATCGTAAAGGGACCAATCTGGCGGCACAGGTTGAGTTTGAGAGCTTCAACCGCCAGCTCAACGCGGTAAACCGTCATACGTCCAGCAAGCTGGTGAATGCGGTACAGGCCGATGTTCACGCCATGCTGCAACAGGCGGAAGCATTAGTCGAAACGCAGGCACGCCAGCTCATTACCGAAGCTCAGGAGCAGGCTGACCTGCAATTGCGCCGCGAGCTGGAACGTCTGGAAGCGCTGAAAGCCGTCAACCCTAACATTCGTGAAGATGAGCTGACTGCACTGGAAAACCAGCGTGAGCAGGTGCTGAGCAATCTCCATGAGGCCAACTGGCGTCTGGATGCTATTCGTCTGGTTGTGGTGACACACCAGTAAACGTTTCTGACAGCGGTATAGGCATAAACCTCATACCGCTGTTATAAAGACACGCTGTTTGCAAAATCGAGATACACGGGCATACCACAGGGCGAGGTCTCCCTACGGGAACCTCATCCCCGTGTTCTCCCTAATATCACACATTATATGTTGTCTGAAGGTGCTCCGATGGAACCCTATAATCCGCCTACCGATCCCTGGTTGCATATTCTTTATCAGGATCAGCACATCATGGTGGTGAATAAACCCAGCGGTCTGCTGTCGGTTCCCGGCCGTGCGCCAGAACACAAAGACAGCGTCATGAGCCGCATTCAGGCTGACTACCCAACGGCAGAATCCGTTCATCGTCTGGATATGGCGACCAGCGGCGTCATTGCCGTCGCACTCACAAAAGCCGCCGAGCGTGAATTAAAGCGCCAGTTTCGCGAGCGCGAACCGAAGAAATCCTACCTTGCCCGCGTCTGGGGGCATATGGCGCAGGATGAAGGCGTCATCGATCTTCCGCTTATCTGCGATTGGCCGAACCGCCCAAAACAGAAAGTCTGTTTTGAAACAGGTAAAGCAGCACAGACGGAATATCAGGTACTCTCACGTGACGATGACGGTACGACGCGCGTCAAGCTGATGCCGATTACCGGCCGATCCCACCAACTGCGCGTCCATCTGCTCGCGCTGGGCCACCCTATCCTCGGCGATGGCTTTTATGCACATCCTGATGCTAAAGCGATGGCGCCCCGCCTGTTACTGCACGCACAAGAACTGGCTATCACGCACCCGGCTTTTAATACCCCGATGCACTTTCGTTGCGAAGCGGATTTCTGAGGCAAACGCGCCGACGGTATTTGCAAATCGAATTTGGTAGAGCGGTAAAACGGGGAAGTAAAAAGAAGGGGGAAGGTGCGGATTATTTTGTCTGATTCGCGCTTTTCAACAGTTCATAGGCTGCCTGAATATCCTGCGCTTTACGCTTGGCCATCTCCATCATCCTCGGCGAAAGTTTCTTGGCGACCAACTTATCAGGATGATGCTCGCTCATAAGTTTACGGTAGGCGCGCTTAATCGTTGCGGCATCATCGCTGCTACGCACACCCAGCGTACGACAGGCGCTTTCGACCGTTGGCCCACGCGGCGGTGATGCCGGACGCTGACCGCCATAAGAGTGGCCGTTGGAATAGCCATTATTACGACGCTGATGCGATTTACCGTTCTGTCGTGACTGATTCTGCCGGGACTGTTGCCCCGAGGTACCTTCCATATTTCGCAGGAAGAACTCAAACTGCTCGCGCGTCACGCCCAGTTCATCAGCAATCACGTACAACACGCGTCGCTCATTCGGGTGCAAAACACCATCAACAAACGCGACCTGAAGCTGGATTTCCAGAAACATCTTAATTAAATCAAAGCGTCCCAGACAGGCATCACGCAGCTTGCGTAATTTTATGCGCAGAGGGAAATGACCGGCCTTTCCTTCGCGGAAAGCCCGCTGAGCCGCGGTTCTGGCTTCGCCAAATAGCTCAAGGCGATCCATCATTTTGGTCGCAATCTTGATATCGGCTTCCGTCACCCGACCTTTGGATTTGGTCAGGTGTCCCATGGCTTGAAAGGTCGTGAGAAAGAACAATGACTGGCGGGTAGACTGAGCCGAAAAATAATCACGGCGACGCGATGCCCGGGCTTTGTCAATCCAATGCCCCATCAGTAAGCCCATGATCATTCCCCAGATGCCAGCGCTTGAGACGATTCCCAACGCTAACCCCAGCAACTTTCCCCAATACCGCATATACTCCTCAAATCCTCATGCCGTCAGCCAAAAATTGCTTTATCATACCTGTCATTTATCTTTGCACCTAACGGCGGTGCGTATAGGCGGTGGGGATTTAACACTGGCGCAACGCTAACGAGTGATATAGTCTCTGACCGTTTGCCGGCATGATGCCCCTGATGACGGAACACCTGATACTGCGTATGAAAAAAAGTTTCCCAACTCTGCTGGCCACTCTGGTTTGGTCGGCGCTTTACAGCCAGCACGCGCTGGCCGATCTCGCTGAACAGTGCATGCTGGGTGTACCTACGTACAACAGACCACTGGTAACTGGCGATCCCAATCAGCTGCCGGTCAATATTCAGGCCGATAAAACCGAAGCCAACTACCCAGACAGCGCCAAATTCACCGGTAATGTTAACATCCAGCAGGGCAACAGCGTCATGACTGCCGAGCAGGTGGAGCTGAACCAGTTGGATCCGGCAACGCAGGGCAGTACGCCCACGCGAACCATTACCGCGACGGGAAATGTCCACTACGATGACAATCAGGTTATCCTGAAAGGCCCTAAAGCCTGGGCCAACCTGAACACCAAAGATACCGACGTCTATGAAGGCGACTATCAGATGGTGGGCCGTCAAGGGCGTGGTTCCGCCGACAAAATGAAAATGCGTGACAGCAATCGCTACACCATTCTGGAAAACGGCTCCTTCACTTCCTGTCTGCCGGGAGATAATAGCTGGAGTGTCGTCGGTTCGGAAGTGATTCAAGACAGAGAAGAGCAGGTTGCTGAAATCTGGAACGCGCGTTTCAAGATTGCTGGCGTACCTGTGTTCTATAGCCCGTATTTGCAGCTTCCTATCGGTGATAAACGACGCTCTGGCTTCCTGATCCCTAATGCGAAATATGGCAGCAGCAATGGTTTTGAACTGCTGACGCCCTATTACTGGAACATCGCGCCTAATTTTGACGCCACGATCACCCCGCACCTGCAAACTAAACGTGGTATGCAGTGGCAGAACGAATTCCGCTACCTGACCACGCCGGGCCTTGGTGTCATTCAGTTCGACTGGCTGCCCAGCGACAATGAATATGCTAAAGTCGCCCCGCTGGATAATAACGACACCCGCTGGTTGTTCCACTGGGGTCACAGCGGCGTGATGGATCAGGTATGGCGTTTTAACGCAGACTACACAAAAGTCAGCGATGACCGCTACTTCACCGATCTGGACTCGAATTACGGGTCAACTACCGATGGCTACGTCACCCAAAAATTCAGTGCGGGTTACGCGAACCAAAACTGGAACGCCACGGTGTCCACGAAACAGTTCCAGGTCTTTTCCAATGCGACCAGCCGCGATGTCTATCGTGCTGAGCCGCAGTTCGATATCAATTACTACCAAAATGATATCGGCCCGGTTGATATGCACCTTTATGGTCAGGCGGTAAAATTTACCAACGTCAACGACAACCGGCCAGAAGCGACTCGCCTGCACGTTGAGCCAACGTTGAATCTGCCGTTGGCAAACCGTTGGGCCAGCCTGAATACCGAAGCCAAGCTATTGGCGACGCACTATCAACAGGACAATCTGGATCGCTATCGTACAGCCTCGACGCCAAACATTTCTCAGGGTACAAAAGATGCACTGAAAGACTCGGTGAATCGGGTGATGCCGCAATATAAAGTCGATGGCAAGATGGTCTTTGAGCGCGAAATGGACTGGTCGCAGGCTTATACCCAGACGCTGGAACCTCGCGCGCAGTACCTGTATGTCCCTTATCGCGATCAGAGCAGCATTCATACCTATGACTCCACGCTGATGCAGACCGACTATTCAGGCCTGTTCCGCGATCGCAGTTACAGCGGTCTGGACCGCATCGCGTCCGCGAATCAGCTTGTGACCGGTGTCACCACGCGTATTTATGATGATGCGTTGGTTGAACGTTTTAACGCTTCTATTGGTCAAATCTATTACTTTGATCGCCCACGCACGGGTGACCGCAACACGTCGCTCGATAAAAGCGATAACAACGGTAGCCAGGTATGGGCCGGTGACTCCTTCCTGAAAATCGATGACAGATGGGGTGTTCGTGGCGGTCTGCAGTATGACAATCGCCTGAACGAAGTCGCGCTGGGTGATGCCGTGTTAGAATACCGCCGTGATGCGGAACGTCTGGTGCAGCTGAATTATCGTTACGCGAGCCCAGAATATATTCGAGACATGATCCCTAATGTCACGAACCCTGGCTTCCAGCAAGGTATTTCGCAGGTCGGTATCACCGCGAGCTGGCCGATTGTCGAGCGCTGGGCCGTGGTTGGCGCTTATTATTACGACACTAAGGCCAATCAGCCGGCGAACCAGCTTATTGGCTTACAGTACAATACCTGCTGTTGGGCCGTGAGCGTCGGTTATGAACGTAAAATTACCGACTGGAACAGCGTCAGCCGCAGCAGCGAATACGACAACAGAGTGTCGTTTAATATCGAATTACGTGGTTTAAGCAGTAATTACAGTCTGGGTTCTGAAAAAATGCTGCGCTCAGGTATTCTGCCTTACCAGCGCGCATTCTGATGTCACCCAGAGTGTTAGTAGCAAGCAGGCTGTCTCACTGAAACGTTGGAACTTTTAACCCGCCTTGCGGATGAAATAATGGGAAAGGTATGAAGAACTGGAGAACGCTTATTCTCGGATTGGCACTGAGTGCCTCTACCGCGTTCGCAGCACCACAGGTGGTTGATAAAGTCGCAGCAGTGGTCGACAACAGCGTCGTGTTGGAAAGTGATGTAAACAGTCTTTTGCAGTCGGTAAAACTGAACGCCCAGCAGGCCGGACAGCAGTTGCCTGATGATGCCACGTTGCGCCATCAGATTACCGACCGTTTAATTATGGATAACATCATCCTGCAAATGGCGCAGAAGATGGGTATCCAGGTGACGGATGAGCAACTGAATCAGGCGATTACCAATATTGCCGCTCAGAACCGGATGTCTCTGGACCAGCTAAAAAGCCAGTTGGCTTATGAAGGTCTGAACTACAACACCTACCGTAACCAGATTCGCAAAGAGATGCTGATCTCGGAAGTGCGTAACAACGAAGTCCGTCGTCGCGTTACCGTACTGCCGCAGGAAGTCGATACGCTGGCTAAGCAGATCGCCAACCAGACCGGTGAAAACGATGAGCTGAACCTGAGCCACATTCTGATTCCCTTGCCGGAAAACCCCACTCAGCAGCAGGTTGATGAAGCGGAAAATCTGGCAACGTCGCTGGTGAAACAAATCAGTGAAGGCGCAGATTTTGGTAAGTTGGCCATCACCTATTCGGCTGACTCTCAGGCGCTGAAAGGCGGCCAGATGGGCTGGGGTAAACTGCAAGAGATCCCAACGCTGTTTGCCGAGCGCTTAACTCAGGCGCAGAAAGGTCAGGTCGTTGGCCCGATCCGTTCCGGCGTAGGTTTCCACATTCTGAAAGTGAACGATATTCGCGGCGGTAACAAAAGCGTATCGGTAACCGAAACCCATGCTCGCCATATTCTGATCAAGCCTTCCGTCGTCATGACGGACAGTCAGGCGCAAGCCAAACTGGCCGAAGTGGCACAGCAGATCAAAAACGGCAGCACCGATTTCGCCTCGCAAGCCAAACTGCTCTCTCAGGATCCGGGTTCAGCGAATCAGGGCGGCGACCTTGGCTGGGCTTCTCCAGATATGTACGATCCGGCCTTCCGCGATGCGTTATTGAAACTGAAGAAAGGCGAAATCAGTCAGCCTGTTCATTCCTCTTTTGGCTGGCACCTGATTCAGTTGCTGGATACCCGTCAGGTGGATAAAACCGACGCGGCGCAAAAAGAGCAGGCTTACCGTATGATCTTTAACCGTAAATTCGCCGAAGAAGCACAAACCTGGATGCAGGAACAGCGTGCATCGGCGTATGTCAAAGTGATTAATGGCGCCACTAACTAATGCTGATTGAAACTCATGCAGACTGAGAGCAATACGCCACGCGTTGTGATCACCCCCGGCGAACCCGCCGGGATTGGCCCCGATCTGGTGATTGCTCTGGCTCAGCAGGCCTGGCCTGTGGAGCTGGTCATCTGTGCGGATCCCGAGCTGCTACTCAGTCGCGCGCTGCAGCTCTCTATGCCGCTGACGCTGCGTGACTATCAACCCGGTCACCCCGCACAGCCACAGCAGGCAGGTAGCCTCACCATCCTGCCGATCGCCGCACCGGCAACCATCATTCCAGGCCAGTTGAATGTCGCTAACAGCGCTTATGTCGTTGAGACGTTGGCGCGTGCTTGCGATGGCTGCCTGAACGGTGAATTTGCCGCGCTGATTACCGGCCCAGTGCATAAGGGCATTATCAACGATGCAGGCGTCCCATTCAGCGGACACACTGAATTTTTCGCCGATCGCAGCGGCTGTGACCGTGTTGTTATGATGCTGGCGACGGAAGAACTGCGTGTTGCCTTAGCGACCACGCATCTGCCGCTTGCCGCCGTCTCTGCGGCTATTACCCGTCAGAGCCTGCATGAAGTCATCACGATTTTGCACCATGATTTGCAGACAAAATTCGGCCTTGCTCAACCGCAGATCTACGTCTGTGGACTGAATCCTCATGCCGGAGAAGGCGGCCATATGGGCCGTGAAGAGCTGGATGTGATTAACCCGGCGCTGGACGAACTACGTCAGCAGGGCATCACGCTGGTTGGGCCGCTGCCTGCCGACACCCTTTTCCAGCCCAAATATCTGCAACACGCTGACGCCGTTTTGGCGATGTACCACGATCAAGGGCTCCCGGTTCTGAAATATCAGGGCTTCGGGCGCGCCGTTAATATCACGCTGGGGTTACCTTTTATTCGCACATCCGTTGACCACGGTACAGCACTTGAGCTGGCCGCAACGGGCAGTGCCGACCCCGGCAGCTTCATCACGGCATTAAATCTTGCCATTAAAATGATAAAACACAGTAATGAATAATCGCGTACACCAAGGTCACTTCGCCCGTAAACGTTTTGGGCAAAACTTTTTAAACGATCACTTCGTGATCGATAGCATCGTTTCGGCTATTCACCCTCAGCCAGGACAGGCAGTCGTAGAGATCGGCCCCGGCCTCGGCGCACTGACCGCCCCCGTAGGCGAACGAATGGATCGTTTCACCGTTATTGAGCTGGACAGGGATCTGGCCGCGCGGTTGGAAACACATCCGACGCTGAAAGATAAGCTGACAATTATTCAGCAAGATGCCATGACGATCGATTTCGCCGCGCTCGCCGAGCAAGCCGGCCAACCGCTGCGCGTTTTTGGCAACCTGCCGTATAATATTTCCACACCGCTGATGTTCCACCTGTTCAGCTATACTCAATCTATCCGCGACATGCACTTTATGTTGCAGAAAGAAGTGGTTAACCGTTTGGTTGCAGGGCCGAACAGCAAAGCGTTCGGACGCCTGAGCGTCATGGCACAGTATTATTGTCAGGTGATTCCGGTGCTTGAAGTGCCGCCGGAGGCCTTCAAGCCCGCGCCTAAAGTTGATTCCGCCGTAGTGCGACTCGTCCCTCATGCCGAGATCCCCTACCCGGTCAGCGACATTCGCGTACTGAGCCGCATCACCACTGAAGCGTTTAACCAGCGTCGTAAGACACTGCGTAACAGTCTGGGCAATCTGTTCACCCCAGATGTGCTCAGCGAGCTGGGGATTGATGCCACCAGCCGCGCAGAGAATGTGACCGTTGAGCAGTATTGCCGATTGGCAAACTGGTTAAGCGAGCATCCTGCAAAACAGGAATAACTGGAGTTCATCATGATTAATGCGCCCCGTGTTTGTGTACAGGTTCAGAGCTTCTACGTGGAATCACAATCGGAGCCTGATGAAGAACGTTTCGTGTTTGCTTACACGATTACGGTTCGCAATCTGGGGCGTCATGAAGTCCAGCTTTTGGGGCGTTATTGGCTGATCACCAACGGTAACGGTCGCCAGACTGAAGTTCAGGGTGAAGGTGTGGTCGGCGAACAGCCGATTATCCACCCTGGCAGCGAATTCCAATATACCAGCGGTGCCGTCATCGAAACGCCTCTCGGCACGATGGAAGGCCACTACCATATGACTGACCATCAGGGTAAAGCGTTTCAGGTTTCCATCCCCGTTTTCCGTCTGGCTATCCCTTCACTGATACATTAATTATGTCTACCTATTTAGTTGGCGATGTTCACGGCTGTTTAGTTGAACTCAAAGCGCTATTGGCGCAAGTTTCCTTTAATCCTGAGCAAGATACGCTGTGGTTAACCGGCGATTTAGTCGCACGCGGGCCGGATTCGCTTCAGGTTCTGCGCTTCGTTCGCTCTCTCGGTTCTTCTGTCCGCATGGTGCTCGGCAACCACGACCTGCACCTGTTGGCCGTTTATGCTGGCATCAGCCGTAACAAACCGAAAGATCGTATCAGCGATCTCCTCACAGCACCGGACGCAGACGAACTCATCAACTGGCTACGTCGCCAGCCGATCCTACAGGTTGATGACGATCTGAAGCTGATTATGGCGCACGCAGGCATCACGCCACAGTGGGATCTGCCGACAGCACTCATGTGCGCACGCGAAGTCGAAGCGATCCTGAGCAGCGACAGCTACCCGCTTTTCCTTGATGCCATGTATGGCGATATGCCGAACCACTGGAGCCCGGAGCTGAGCGGTCTGGCTCGCCTACGCTTTAGCACCAACGTCTTTACCCGTATGCGCTACTGCTTCTCCGGTGGGCAACTGGATATGCTCTGTAAAGAGCCGCCGAGTCAGGCACCTTCTCTGCTAAAACCGTGGTTTGATCTGCCAAGTCAGGTTACCGGAGAATATGCTATTGCCTTCGGTCACTGGGCATCGCTGGAAGGGAAAGGCACACCGGAAAATATTTACGCGCTGGATACCGGGTGCTGTTGGGGGGGAGAACTGACTATGCTGCGTTGGGACGATAAGCGCTATTTCACGCAACCGTCGCTTTCATCAAATACCGAACTCTCTGGCGATAACGCGTCCTGATCGGATGAGTCAATGCGCAAACGCATTCACCCTATCGCAACCGCGCCACTGTCACAGAAAGGGGAAAGCCGTCCCAGACTGAACCTTTTTGGATGAAGGAACGACTAGCTCCTCGGCGGGAATCGACCAGATACCGCCGCCAAGAAATCCGGCCAGACCAACGGCTTCTACGTTGCCTGACGGTAATTCACGGCGGCTTGGATCGCTCAGTCGGTCAGTATTCAGATTGCTGTTTCTATTCGTCATGCTTACTGTCTCCTATCTACCAAACACAGCGGCTTAACGACATCTCAATTTAACGACGAAAGCCGCTACTCGTTTTCATACTAGCGATGATAGATGACGGAAATGTGATCAATTCCCGCTAAGTCTCTCTCTCATTGTGGTTGCTTATGGGTTGCAACAGCAGGTTTTATCAGCGGTTGAGAAGCCGCAGAGTATTGCACCACCAGCATCCCCATCACGATTAATGCGACTCCCGCTATCCGCCCTAGCGTTGCAGGCTTCACCGCCAGCCCCATCAAGCCAAAATGATCGATAATCAGCGATGCCACAACCTGACCAGCAATCACACAGACAATAAAGCCTGAAGCGCCGAGCTTTGGCGTCAGCAATAACGCGGCGGTGATATAAGCAACGCCCGCCACGCCACCCAGCCAAATCCACCACGGCCCCTGTAAAGCAGGGCCAACCGCAGGCGTCGGTATTCGGGCAGCAAACAGGATCGGCAACAGCACACAAATACTGACCAGCAGTGAGACCAGCGTTGCCCAAAGTGGATGGCCTAACGCGCGCCCCAGCGCTGCATTGCTGGCAGCCTGAAAAGGCACAATGCTCCCGGCAAGCACAGCGATACCCAGCGGCAGCAGCAATGAGAGAGAAAAAGAAGAGAATAACGACATGGAACCCCCTGGCTCACACTATAAAGTTCACAACGTAATTGGGATGTTCCAATACTCAACCATCCACTAAACTGATGGAAATTCGTAATTCATACAGAAGGCATTCGTATAATGGATGATTTGCGTCGTATCGATATGAATCTGCTGCTAACGCTGCACGCGCTGTTGACGGAAAAACACGTCACGCGGGCAGCGCTGCGCCTGCACCGCAGTCAGCCTGCCGTTAGCCATTCACTATCACAGCTTCGCCAGATTTTTAACGATCCGCTGTTAGTCCGGCGTGAAGTTGGCCTGACGCTGACGACCCGCGCTCAGGCGCTACTCGCCCCGCTGGAACAGGCGCTGGATCAGTTGAACGGGCTTATCCAGACACCGCAGTTCGATCCGCGCCATACCACGCGGCATTTCCGTTTAGCACTCTCCGATTACGGTACGAATGCCGTCTTGCCAACGCTCATGCAGCATCTGCGCACACAGGCACCCGGCATTTCACTGGCTATCAGTCATGCCGGTCGTGAAATGATGCTGGCACAGTTGATCGATGGAGAAATCGACTTAGGCCTCGGCGTTTTTCCCGAACGCCCACCCGAGGTGCACGCCGAGCTTCTTTTTGAAGAGCAGTTTGCCTGTCTGGCCGACCGTGCCACGCTGCCGGAAAACGGTACGCTATCGTTTGAAGCGTGGCTGGAGCGGCCACATGTTCTGGTCACCATGCACCCTGACTCTGCCAATGAAGTGGACAACACGCTGGCTGCAAGCAATCTGTCGCGTAATGTCGTGTTAACGCTGCCCCACTGGCATGCAGCCATCAATCTTATTGCCGGTACTGACCTGATTTTGACCGCCGCGCGGCGTAGCATGGCACGGGTTAATACGCCCGATTTACACATTTTCCCGCCTCCGTTCACGATACCCGACTTTGCCTTCCAGCAAGTATGGCACACGCGACGCGAGAGCGATCCTGCGCATCGCTGGCTGAGACAAGTCATTTGGGAAAGCTGTCAGACGGCAAATTAAAACATCGGGTGAGAAAACGAAAAAACCCGCAACAAGGCGGGTTTAACGATTTATCGACAGCATGTTAGGCGCTTAGCGGCGTTCCAGAATTTCGAAGCAGTAACTGTGTGAGTTGCGCTCGTCAGCATCATGGAATTCGCTGAAAACAGACTGCCATTCATCCGGCTCGTAGTCAGGGAAATGCGTGTCGCCTTCCACTTCAGCATCAATGTGCGTCAGGTAGAGACGATTGGCCTGCGCCAGCATTTGCTGATAAATACTGCCGCCGCCAATCACCATCACTTCCTCAACGTCGCCCGCCGCCGCCAGCGCAGCGTCCAGCGAAGAGACCCAGGTCACACGATCGTCATCACCGGGATGATTGCTGACGACAATGTTCAGTCGGCCGGGCAGCGGCTGACCGATAGAACGGAAAGTATTACGCCCCATAATAATCGGCTTATTCAGCGTATTACGCTTAAACCACGCCAGATCGGCTGGCAAATGCCACGGCATCGCGTTTTCCATGCCAATCACGCGATCCACTGCCAGTGCAGCAATCAAACTAATAACCATGGTGAAAAAACCCTGTAGGTCAGAAAATTGCTGACACTATACGGAAAGCCCCTCCGCTCGTCGATATACAGATCTGGCGGAAATGTAATATAAGAGTTTTATACTCCCGGCCGTTTGCGGTAGAGCCAGATTCCCGGTAAAGACAGGCCGATAGAGAGCGCACCAACGATAAAACTCGCTTTCAGGAAATTGGTAATCATGACGCTCATCAGCGCTTCACTGTAGCCAAGATGCGAAATCTCCACCACCGAAATCATCGCCGTGTAGGCAGAAATACCGGGAAACATCGGGATTACGGCCGCGACGGTGAAGACTTTCGGATGCGCCAGCAGCCAGCGTGACCAGCGAATACCGATGATGCCAATCAGGATTGCTGCCAGAAACGACGCCCACTCAATATTCATACCGAAATGTATCGCCAGAAACCGTACGCCGTGCCCGACGCCACCCAGCAGCGCACAGTAGGGCAGCACTTTCAGCGGTACGTTGAAGACCATCGCAAAGCCCAGCGCAGGGACCGCCGCCAGCACCATATCCTGCAAGAGCGCCCACAGTAAACTTAAGCCCATCCGCGTAACCCCCACAGCGACATCGCCATCACAACGCCAATACAGGTTGCCAGCGTCAGTAAACTCGCGACCGTCCAGCGTGCCAGGCCGGTATTCACATGGCCTTTAAACATATCCGCTACGGCGTTAATCAGCGGGAAACCGGGAACTAACAGCAGCACGCTCGCCGCCATCGCCACCGTCGAGGTTTGAGAAAAAGTGGGTAAGCGCATCAACAGTCCAGATGCCGACGTCGCGACAAATGCCGTAATGCAGAAGTTGATCAGCGGATTCAGGTGTCGCGCCGTAAAAACCTGCCGAACGTACATTGCCAGGCCGCTGGCAATCAGCGTGACGATAAATGCGTCCCACCCGCCGCCGTTCAAACGGCTGAAGCAGCCGCAGGAGAGCGCCACAACGGAAACCATCAGCCAGCGCGGGTAGCGCAAGGGTTTGATATTCCCCAGACGCTTTTCCACACCCGCCACATCCAGCAGTTTATGCTCGGCCATGATGACCGCATGCTGAACTTCAATGACGACGTGCATATTAATGCCGCGGTCCACATTCTTCCGCGTCGACGTCAGGCAATGCCCTTGCATGATAGTGGTCAGGACAATCGAGTTTGCCGAGATTGAGCTCTCAACGCTATCAGCGCCCAGAGCCATCCCCAGCCGCGACGATAGCTGTTCCACGACCATACTCTCTGCGCCATGCTGTAACAGCAGCAGCGCACACTGGATGCACAATCGGGTTATTTCCCGCTGCTGTGGCGCTTCACCCATCCGTTTTGCGTCCCCTGTTTTTTCATTACTGACCTGTTTTTCATTACCGGCTTGTTTCCCATCACTGACCTGTTTTGCACCACGTAATGGTGCACGGCTCTCACATTCACTGACCATGTTGTTATCTCAACCCGCCCCTGAAATTAACCACAAAAAATGAAAGGACAATTGTTAACATATCGCCGCCGAATAACCAATAAGTGTGATGCGAATTCATTATTCTGGCGCTATCATTTCAAACGCTCTTACTCTTTTCACTCGCTGGAATGACCATGCTAGAAACATCGCTGTTTGTCGCCACCATCGCCACGCTGGGAATGCTCTCTCCCGGCCCTGACTTTTTCCTCGTCATCAAGAACGCCACGCGCTACCCACGCGTCGCCGCGCTGATGACCGCGTTTGGCGTAATCTGCGGCGTCGCAACCCATATGGCGTACTGTGTCGCCGGGCTGGCCGTCGTCATCACGACGACACCGTGGCTGTTTAATGTACTGAAATATGCTGGCGCCGCCTATCTGATCTGGATCGGTATTCAGGCGTTATTCGCGCGCGGTGGCAGCAAGATGGATGTTTCAACTCAGGGGCCGCAAAACGTCAGCCTGAAAAAAGCATTTCTGCAAGGTTACCTCTGTAACTTGCTTAACCCGAAAGCGACACTGTTCTTTCTGGCGATGTTCACACAGGTCCTGAATATCCACTCTGGTATCGGTGAAAAGCTGTGGTACGCCATGATTATCTGGCTGTTATCTGTCGTCTGGTGGCCGGTACTGGTGCTGCTTTTCCAAAGCGAACCCGTGCGGCGTGGGCTGGCTAAGGCGCAGAAACTGGTGGATAAACTGCTGGGCACGGTGCTTATCGCCTTGGGTATCAAAGTCGCGCTGGGTTAGGCTTGCGGAGTGTTTTTTAGCCTGAAGCGATTGGGTTCGTGATATGAATACCTTCCCAGTTTCCACTGGGAAGGTATGTTTGCGTTATTTCGAAGCGAGCTTAGTAGCTGGCATAATAAACCCGTATCCGATGTTGATCGGGATCTATCGCCACATATGTCAAACCGAAATCCATCTGGGTGACGTCCTGAATCAGGGTAATACCCCGTTCCTTCCAGCTTTCATACATCGCGTTCAGTGCAGCTTCACTCTCGACACGAATGGCCAATTCGCTACCACCGCCTGCCAGTTGGGCCACCGGTTTAACCTCATGTTTAGACCACACTCCCAATAACAACCCGGAGTCAAAGGCAAACATGGCAAAGTTTTCCGACTTCTCAACAGGTTTCAAATCAAACAGTTCACGATAGAAACGCTCACTGGTAACGGCATCTTCCACATATAAAATAATAAGATTTGGTGCGTTCATCAGGGATTCTCTGTAATCAGGTGAGTAATAAGCAGAAGGCTTCTGCTTGCCTGAATGCATCGTAGTACGCACCGCTGTCAATTTTTGTCAGTAGCCATTACTGCCGAGGAATGTCTTCTTTTTCATGCCACTCTTTTAATAACTGCTGGCGACGACGGGGATAACGCTGATCCAAAACCGTCATGCTACGGATACGTTCAGCCCTGAAATGACGAAACTGCTGACGAAGCTCGCACCAGGCGGCAATCACGTGCGTTTGATCGAAAAATCCTAATGCGAACGGCCAGATAATGCGCAGGGACTCATCGCCCTGAAGGTCGCAATAAGCAATCTCCGTACGGCGCTCCGCTCTGATAGCGTGACGCAAAGCGGATAAATCGATAACCACTGCGGGAGTAAATTCTGCCTTCCCCACTAATAACCCAGAAGAATCAAGCTCGTGGCGCAACTCTGGTGGTAATACCGCCGCAATTTTCATCAACGCATTACGGGCAGCGCCCCCTAAACGTTCATCAGTTCTTCTTGCTACCCAGCGCGAGCCCAATACTAATGCTTCAATTTCTTCTTCTGAAAACATCAGAGGAGGTAACATAAATCCTGGACGCAAGACGTATCCTAACCCTGCCTCCCCCTCAATATGCGCCCCCTGCGATTGTAATGTGGCAATATCACGATAGAGGGTTCTTTGGCTCACCCCTAATTTTTCCGCAAGATACGCTCCCGTTACAGGAAAACGGTGATGGCGTAAGATCTGTAAAAGATCGAGCAAACGTTGCGTTCTGGACATGATCTTACCTTGCTTAAAACGTGGGAAGTCTCTTCAATATTGGTCTGAAAGCATATTGATCGAAAAGAGGATTTCAGGCGAAGTAAAAATACAAAAAGCCAGCGCTGTTGCCAACGCTGGCTTTCATTATCTGCTTACTACCTACCGAAGTCGGTCAATCAGCCTTTAATCATCGCATGCATTTCCTGCACGGAAGTCACCTTCTCCGTCGGGTCTGCCGTCAACGACATTGCCGTGGCGAAACCACCGTTCAGCGTGGTGTCGTAATGCACCTTGTATTGCAGCGCGCTGCGGCGAATCAGCTTGGAGTCTTCAATCGCCTGACGTCCTGCGGTGGTGTTGACGATGTAGGTGTACTCACCGTTCTTGATGCGGTCCTGAATGTGCGGACGACCTTCATGAACCTTGTTCACCAGACGCGGATTAATGCCAGCTTCACCCAGTTCAATCGCCGTGCCGTGCGTCGCATCCAGTTCAAAACCGTGCTTCAGCAGCTTGGCCGCCAGATCTACCACGCGAGCCTTATCGCCTTCACGTACCGACAGCAGCGCGCGTCCGGTTTTCTTCATGTGCGAGCTACTGCCCAGCATCGCTTTGGCAAACGCTTCAGCAAACGTGCGGCCAACACCCATCACTTCACCGGTCGAACGCATTTCCGGCCCCAGAATCGGGTCGACGCCAGGGAATTTGTTGAACGGCAGCACCACTTCTTTCACCGAGTAGTACGGCGGGATAATTTCTTTCGTGACGCCCTGTTCAGCCAGCGTTTTGCCTGCCATCACACGAGCTGCGACTTTCGCCAACGGAACGCCAGTGGCTTTCGAGACAAACGGTACGGTACGTGCCGCACGCGGGTTCACTTCAATCAGATAAACTTCGTTATCCTTCACCGCGAACTGCACGTTCATCAGGCCGCGAACGCAGAGTTCAAACGCCAGTTTTTCAACCTGCTGACGCATCACGTCCTGAATCTCTTTGCTCAGCGTGTAGGCTGGCAGTGAACACGCTGAGTCACCGGAGTGAACCCCTGCCTGCTCGATGTGCTCCATGATGCCGCCAATCAGTACACGCTCACCGTCACAGATCGCATCGACATCGACTTCGATAGCATCGTCAAGGAAACGGTCTAACAGAACAGGCGCATCGTTAGACACGCTAACGGCGGTCTGGAAGTAGCGACGCAGGTCAATTTCGTCATACACGATTTCCATCGCGCGGCCGCCCAGAACATAAGAAGGACGGACAACCAGCGGGTAGCCGATGCCACGCGCTTTTTCTACCGCCTGTTCAATCGTCGCTACCGTAGCGTTAGCAGGCTGCTTCAGCCCCAGACGATTAACCGCCTGTTGGAACCGTTCACGGTCTTCTGCACGGTCAATCGCATCCGGACTGGTACCGATAACCGGCACACCTGCCGCTTCCAGCGCACGCGCCAGTTTCAGCGGCGTCTGGCCGCCGTACTGCACGATAACGCCTTTTGGCTTCTCGATACGGACAATTTCCAGCACGTCTTCAAACGTTACTGGCTCGAAATACAGACGGTCTGACGTGTCATAGTCTGTTGAAACGGTTTCCGGGTTGCAGTTGACCATGATGGTTTCATAGCCATCTTCACGCAGCGCCAGTGAAGCGTGGACGCAGCAGTAGTCAAATTCGATCCCTTGACCGATACGGTTCGGCCCGCCGCCCAGTACGATGATTTTGTCACGGTCCTGACTCGGATTAGCTTCACACTCTTCTTCATACGTGGAGTACATGTAAGCCGTGTCGGTCGCGAATTCTGCCGCACAGGTATCAACACGCTTGTACACCGGGTGCAGGTCGAACTTATCGCGCAGCTTGCGAATTTCGCTTTCCGCCACGCCAGCCAGTTTCGCCAGACGCGCATCGGCAAAGCCTTTACGCTTCAGCATACGCAGGAACTCGGCATCCAGCGCAGTTGCGCCTTTTTCTGCGACCTGCTCTTCCAGACGCACCAGCTCTTCAATCTGCACCAAGAACCAGCGGTCAACGTTAGTCAGGTTAAACACGCCATCAACAGACATCCCCGCACGGAAGGCATCGGCGATGTACCAGATACGCTCGGCACCCGCATCTTTCAGCTCGCGGCGGATTTTGGTCAGTGCTTCAGGGTCGTCTAAATCCACTTTCGGATCGAAGCCGGTTGCGCCCACTTCCAGGCCACGCAGTGCTTTCTGCAGGGATTCCTGCTGCGTGCGGCCAATCGCCATCACTTCACCCACAGATTTCATCTGCGTGGTCAGACGGTCGTTGGCACCAGCAAATTTCTCGAAGTTGAAACGTGGAATCTTAGTCACAACGTAGTCGATAGCAGGTTCGAAAGACGCTGGCGTACGGCCACCGGTGATGTCGTTCATCAGCTCATCGAGCGTGTAACCCACCGCCAGTTTGGCCGCGACTTTTGCAATCGGGAAGCCCGTCGCTTTAGACGCCAGCGCGGAAGAACGTGACACGCGCGGGTTCATTTCAATTACAATCAGACGACCTGTCTTCGGGTTCACCGAGAACTGGACGTTAGAACCGCCGGTTTCTACGCCGATTTCACGCAGTACCGCCATCGAGGCGTTACGCATGATTTGATATTCTTTATCGGTCAGCGTTTGCGCAGGTGCAACGGTGATGGAGTCTCCGGTGTGGATCCCCATCGCATCGAAGTTCTCGATGGAGCAGACGATGATGCAGTTGTCGTTCTTATCACGCACCACTTCCATCTCGTACTCTTTCCAACCGATCAGCGATTCATCGATCAACAGCTCTTTGGTTGGTGACAGATCCAGACCGCGTTCGCAGATCTCTTCAAACTCTTCACGGTTGTAAGCGATACCCCCACCGGTGCCGCCCATCGTAAAGGAAGGACGGATGATGCACGGGAAGCCGACGTCGGCCGCGACAGCCAGCGCTTCTTCCATATTGTGTGCAATGCCGGAACGCGCGGTATCCAGACCGATCTTCTTCATCGCGACGTCAAAGCGGCGGCGATCTTCTGCTTTATCAATCGCATCCGCCGTTGCACCAATCATGGTGACGCCGAATTCGGCCAGCACGCCCTGACGTTCCAGCTCCAGCGCACAGTTCAGCGCGGTCTGGCCGCCCATCGTTGGCAGCACCGCGTCTGGACGCTCTTTTTCAATGATTTTGCGCACCACTTCCCAGTGAATCGGCTCGATGTAGGTCGCATCGGCCATTTCCGGGTCGGTCATGATGGTTGCTGGATTGGAGTTCACCAGAATAACGCGGTAACCCTCTTCACGCAGCGCTTTACAGGCTTGTGCACCCGAGTAGTCAAACTCACACGCCTGGCCGATAACAATCGGGCCTGCGCCCAGAATCAGGATGCTTTTAATATCTGTACGTTTTGGCATTTTCTCGCTCCTGATTATTTAGCTGAAGAACGGTAAGTCTGAATCAAGTCAATAAAGTGGTCGAACAGTGGCGCAGCATCATGCGGGCCAGGGCTCGCTTCAGGGTGTCCCTGGAAGCTGAACGCTGGCTTATCCGTGCGGTGAATCCCCTGAACCGTGTGGTCAAACAGGGATTTATGCGTGACGCGCAGCGTGTCAGGCAGATTATCTTCATCAACCGCAAAGCCGTGGTTCTGTGCGGTGATCATCACGCAGTTGTTATCCAGATCTTTTACCGGATGGTTGCCGCCGTGGTGACCCAGCTTCATTTTGATGGTCTTCGCACCGCTCGCCAACGCCAGCAGTTGGTGACCCAAGCAGATACCGAATACCGGAATATCCGTTTCCAGGAAGGTTTTGATCGCGCGAATCGCGTAGTCACACGGCTCTGGGTCGCCCGGGCCGTTAGAAAGGAAAATACCGTCTGGATTCAACTTCAGCACATCTTCGGCAGGTGTCTGCGCCGGAACAACCGTCAGGCGGCAGCCGCGATCCACCAGCATACGCAAAATGTTGCGTTTCACACCGTAGTCATAAGCCACTACGTGGTAAGGCAGTTCGCTTTCGTTTTTCGCCGCAGGCAATTCACCTTCCAGCGTCCAGCTTCCCTGTAACCAGCTGTAGCTTTCTGCCGTCGTCACTTCTTTTGCCAGATCCATTCCCTTCAACCCAGGGAAGGCTTTCGCTTTCTCCAGCGCGACAGCGGCATCCGGCGCATCGCCCGCGATGATGCAGCCATTCTGCGCGCCTTTTTCACGCAGCAGACGGGTCAGTTTACGGGTATCGATATCAGCAATGGCGACGATGTTGTTGCGTTTGAGGTATTCAGACAGGCTTTCTTCACTACGGTAGTTGCTGGCAATCAGAGGTAAATCGCGAATAACCAGACCTTGAGCCTGTACAGAGGGGGATTCTTCATCGTTGGCATTGGCGCCGACATTACCGATATGGGGATAAGTGAGAGTGACAATCTGGCGGGAATAGGAAGGATCAGTAAGGATTTCTTGATAACCGGTCATCGACGTATTGAAGACCACTTCCCCCACTGCCGACCCTTCTGCCCCAATGGCCCGACCGTGGAATTGGGTTCCGTCTTCCAGAACCAATAGCGCTGACTTAATCAAAACACCCTCCAAGGAATAAACAATCACGTTATTTGCATATTAATTCAGATTCGAGCCACTAAATCAATGCAAAAACTACCTGTAAGGCCAATTTTTGGCAAATTGGGCGCATTTTAATGATGGTCTTCCTGATTGTCTACCCAAACCGCTTTTTTTCTCTTATTTTTATGCTTTCCGAAATAAATAGCCGCCCACTGACGTAAAAAACCACATCAACTTAGGTAAGTAAACGGTTGCGAGGCAACATCGTTAAAATAAGGATAACAAATCGCCAGCAAAGGGCATTTCAGGAGTAAAGGGGAAGTATTGCCGCTAAAAACACGAATAAAAAACAGATAAAAACAAATAATAGTAAAAAATTTAAACCAAAAGCTTAAAAATAAAGGTGATATTAAAAATAATCACCTTTATCAGTAAGATATAATTTTTTATAAAAAATTAAAAACTATAAATCATCCAGATAAAGCACATCTCTCATATCGAAAAGACCGCTTTCTTTCGAACCAATCCAGATAGCGGCTCTTACCGCACCATTGGCAAACGTCATACGGCTGGATGCCTTGTGGGTAATCTCAACGCGCTCGCCAATATCCGCAAACATCGCCGTATGTTCACCGACAATGTCACCCGCCCGCACGGTCGCAAAACCAATGCTTTTCGGATCGCGTTCACCGGTATGACCTTCACGCGCATACACGGCACAAGACTTCAGATCGCGTCCCAGCGCATCGGCAATCGCTTCGCCCATCGCCAGCGCGGTGCCAGACGGCGCATCCACTTTGTGGCGATGGTGTGCTTCGATGATTTCGATATCAGTATAGTCGCCCATGACCTTCGCCGCTTTTTCCAGCAGCTTCAGCATAACATTGACGCCAACGCTGAAGTTCGCGGCAAACACAATTCCGATATCTTGTGCAGCCTGCTTAATCGCCGCCTTCCCTGCGTCATCAAAGCCGGTTGTCCCAATAATCATGCCCTTACGGTGCTGACGACAAAATGCCAAATGCGCTAAGGTGCCTTCCGGACGGGTGAAGTCGATCAAGATATCGAAATCATTCTGTACGGCATCCAGGCTTTCATTCACGGTAATACCATTTTTACCCAGCCCGGCGAGTTCACCTGCATCGCTGCCTATCAGAGACGAACCAGAACGTTCCAGCGCCGCGCCCAATACCACGCCGTCCATTTGCTCGATGGCCTGAATCAGCTGGCGTCCCATACGGCCGCCCGCACCTACAACCGCAATACGGATGGATGAATCCTTCATAATGTCTCTCTCTTTTTGATCCTGACGACATAAAAATAACATCAGGTTAACGGGCACTGCGCACTATCGCCAGCGGATTTACCGCCAGATTAGAAAATACTGTTTGAAGCCGCAGAAAATCAGCAAAACTGTCTCATCACAGGCAGCAGAATCGCGTCTGGAAGCGATGAAAAACCGTGATGCGTTTGAAGACATGCAGGGAAGGTTAAAAATAAACCACATGACATAACGCATAAAAATTCATTTTTATGCATTAACATTTTCATGAGTGAATACAGGGGAGAGATATGCCCTAAATAATTCGAGTTTCAGGAAGGCGGCAAGAGAAGGACAAATTCGTCGGGAACGAATTTGACCAGCCAACGGCTGGCCTCCGGTGAGAGACAGGATGTCTCTCATTTCATCCCGATGAGCTTACTCAGGTAAGTGATTCGGGTGACTGACAAATCTGCCAGAGGCAGATTTGAACGCTGCTTGCAGCGGCCCCAGCGGGCGAGGTCCACGTAAGTGGACCGAGTAGCGCGGCCAACGCACATGCAACTTGAAGTATGACGGGCATAACAGCGGTAGGGCCGAAGCCCTACCACAGAAACAGCGTTAATCTACCTGTTTGACTTCAACACGCAGCTCTTTCGGCACTTCAAAGACGATGTTTTCTTCACGCCCCTGCATTTCAACGGCAACCTTGCCGCCTAATGCTTTCAGGCGCTGAATCACCTGTTGTACCAGGATATCCGGTGCGGATGCGCCTGCGGTTACCCCAACATGCGAAGCGCCCTCTACCCATGACTCCTGGATATCTTCGGCTGAATCAATCAGATAAGCCGCTTTCCCCGCTCTCTGTGCCAATTCAGCAAGACGGTTAGAGTTTGAGGAATTTTTAGAGCCCACAACAAACACGACATCCGCCTTATCCGACAAATGGCGAACCGCTTCCTGACGATTGGTCGTGGCATAGCAGATATCATCTTTACGCGGCCCGACAATCTGCGGAAAACGTTCGCGCAACGCATCAATCACCGCATAGGTATCATCAACAGAAAGCGTGGTTTGCGTCATAAAGCACAGGTTGCTTTCGTCTTTTACCTGTAGCTGCCAGACATCCTCGGGGGATTCCACCAGATACATGCCACCATCCGCATTGCTGTACTGACCCATCGTCCCTTCAACTTCAGGGTGTCCGGCATGCCCAATAAGAATCGCTTCTACACCTTTCTTACTGGCTCTGGCCACTTCCATATGCACTTTGGTTACCAGCGGGCAGGTGGCATCGAATACCGTCAGGTCACGGCTTTTTGCTTCATTGCGTACCGCTTGCGAAACGCCATGTGCCGAGAAAATCAGAATCGCACCGTCCGGCACGTCTTCAATCTGCTCAATAAAAATGGCACCACGTTCGCGCAACCCGTTAACCACATAACGGTTATGTACCACTTCATGACGGACGTAGATCGGCGTACCAAAAAGCTCCAGCGCGCGCTCCACAATGCTGATAGCACGATCGACACCGGCACAAAAGCCGCGTGGATTAGCCAGCAGGATCTGCATGGGACACCTCCTGTTGTACGGGATCGATATCCAGCACTTCGAGATCGAAGGTAATCGCCTGACCGGACAGAGGATGATTGAAATCCACGGTGACCGATTCCTCGGTCACATCGCGGATAATCCCCGGCATATCATTCCCGGCAACGCCGCTGAACAGCATAATGGTGCCAACATCCGGCACGCCGGTCTGGGCGAAATCACGACGCAAGAAGAACTGGATCAGGTTTGGATTGGTCGGCCCAAAGGCCGACTCCGGCGGCAGCGTAAACTTGCGCTTATCGCCACGTTTCAATCCCAACAGATTTTGTTCCAGCGCGTCAGACAGGCTGCTATCGCCAAGGCGGAACAGCGCTGGCTTGCCGCGCTCACGCGTAGACTCGGCCGTGGAGCCATCCTCCAGCGTGAGAATAAAATGCACCAGCAGCGCGCTGTTGTGCTGCACAGTCTCGGACATCAGTGACCCTTTTGCTTAACGGTATCAGTATCATCATGCGTACTGAAAAACCCTTCCAGTACGATGAGCGCCGCACCAATACAGATGGCGGTATCGGCCAGGTTAAACGTGGCAAAGTGCCAGTCACCGACATAGAAATCGATGAAATCGACGACAAACCCATGCCATGTCCGATCAAACAGATTGCCCAACGCACCGCCGATAATCAGCGAATACGCAATGTTATTCAGCCTGTGTTTGACGCTGCCACGGTACATCATCACCAGCAGCGCAACCACGATAGCAATCGCGATACCGGCAAAGAACCAGCGTTGCCAGCCGCCTTTATCCGCCAGGAAGCTGAATGCTGCGCCGTAGTTACGGGCGTAATGCAGATTCAGAGAAGGCATAACTGGTACCGTATCCCCCAGCGCAAAGTGGGCAAGAATCCACTGCTTGCTGCCAAGATCGATAACTAAAACCAGCACCGCCAGCCAGAGCCAGCGCAGTCCACTCGAACAGATCTTATTCATCAGACAAATTTACGCTCTTCGCCGTTACCGCCCACGTTAGTCGCACAGCGACCACACACTTCAGGATGATCGGCATTACTACCGATATCCGTCTCGTAATGCCAGCAGCGTGGACACTTGTGCCCTTCTGCCTCACTTAAGGCAATTTTCAGTCCGGTGAGTTCCGTTGCCTGCGCGCTATCCGGCGCATTTTCATAACGTTCTACCAGCGCTTTTGACGTCAACAGCGCGAAGTGCAGTTCCTGACGCAGCTGGTTCAGTTTGCCCGCCAGATTGGCATCGGCGTACAGCGTGACAGAGGCTTCCAGCGATCCGCCGATGCGCTTGTCATTACGTGCCTGCTCGATGACTTTGTTCACTTCGCTACGCACTTTCAGGACATCCGCCCAGAACGCATCGTTCATGGTTTCTGCGCTATCCAACGAGAACAGACCGTCATACCACTCTTCGGTAAAGACGTACTGTGCACGCTCGCCCGGCAGGTAGTTCCAGATCTCATCCGCGGTGAAGGACATAATCGGCGCCATCCAGCGAACCAATGCTTCAGAGATATGGTACAGCGCGGTCTGGCAGCTACGGCGCGCAACGCTATCGCCTTTGGCCGTGTACTGACGATCTTTAATGATATCCAGATAGAACGAACCCATTTCGATCGAGCAGAACTGCATCAGGCGTTGTACAACGCGGTGGAAATCATAGCTTTCATACGCTTCGAGGATCTCTTCCTGCGCCGCTTTCGCACAGCCGACCGCCCAGCGATCCAGCACGACCATATCTTCTGGTTTCACCATATGTTGCTGTGGATCGAACCCATTCAGGTTCGCCAGCAGGAAACGCGCGGTGTTACGGATACGACGATAGGCATCGGCAGAACGCTTCAGGATCTCATCAGATACGGCGATTTCACCGGAGTAATCTGTTGAACCGATCCACAGACGCAGAATGTCAGCACCCAGCTTATTCATCACGTCCTGCGGACTCACGGTATTCCCGATCGACTTGGACATTTTGCGGCCCTGACCATCAACGGTGAAACCGTGAGTCAGTACCTGACGATAAGGCGCTTTGCCTTTGATCGCCGTTGAGATCATCAGGGAAGACATGAACCAGCCACGATGCTGGTCAGACCCTTCCAGATACATATCCGCCGCGTGACCGCCGAATTCAGGGCGAACGTCCACGACAGACGCGTGCGTCGATCCAGAATCGAACCATACGTCCAGCGTGTCCGGCACTTTGACGTAGTTGTCAGCGTCTGCGCCCAAGATATCGGCCGGATCGAGATCCCACCATGCCTGAATGCCGTCGGCTTCAACACGTTTCGCCACCGCTTCAATCAGTTCAGCGGTACGCGGATGCAGCTCTTCTGTCTCTTTGTGGACGAACAGCGACATTGGCACGCCCCAGGTACGCTGACGGGAGATACACCAGTCAGGACGGTTCGCAACCATCGCTTCGATACGCGCCTGACCCCAATCCGGGATCCACTGCACGCCTTTTATTTCAGACAGCGACTGCTTACGCAGGCCTTTCTGATCCATGCTGACAAACCATTGTGGCGTGGCACGGAAAATGATCGGCGACTTATGACGCCAGCAGCACGGGTAGCTGTGCTGTAATTTCTCTACGTGCAGCAACATGCCTTTTTCACGCAGGATTTCAACGATCAGATCGTTGGCTTTGAAAACGAATTTGCCGTCCAGTTCAGGATAGGTGCCGCTCAGGTAGCAGCCATTCGGCCCAACCGGGTTAGCGATTTCCAGATTGTATTTCTGGCTGATCACATAGTCGTCAGGACCGTGACCACCGGCGGTATGCACCGCACCTGTACCCGCATCCAGCGTCACGTGCTCGCCCAGAATGGCCGGTACGTCGAAGTTCAGGAACGGGTGTTTGAAACGCAGCAACTCAAGATCCGCGCCTTTGCAATCGCACAGAACCTGCCACTGGCTGATGCCAGCGCGCTTCATCACGCTTTCAACCAGATCGGCCGCCAGAATCAGCGCCTGACCGTCAATTTGCACCAGCTGATAGGCAAATTCCGCATTCAGCGAGATCGCACGGTTTGCTGGCAGCGTCCACGGCGTCGTCGTCCAGATCACCAGTGAAACGGGGCCGTCTACGCTCTTCACGCCAAATTTGGCTAATACCGCCGCCACGTCGCTGGCGTTAAATGCCACATCAATGGATGGAGAGGTTTTGTCGTAATATTCGACTTCTGCTTCCGCCAGCGCGGAACCGCAGTCCGCACACCAGTGAACCGGCTTCGCCCCCTTATGCAGGTGACCGTTTTCAATGATGCGGCCCAGCGCACGAATGATGTTCGCTTCAGTTTTGAAATCCATCGTCAGGTAAGGACGATCCCAATCACCCAGCACGCCGAGACGAATAAAATCGGCTTTCTGTCCGGCAACCTGCTCTGCCGCATATTTACGGCACTCCGCGCGGAATTCCGCAGCGCTGACTTTCTCGCCCGGCTTACCGACCAACTGCTCTACTTTCAGCTCAATCGGCAGACCGTGGCAGTCCCAGCCCGGCACGTAGGGAGAATCGTAGCCAGACAGGCCTTTCGATTTAACGATAATATCTTTCAGAATCTTGTTAACTGAGTGACCAATGTGAATGCTGCCGTTCGCGTACGGAGGGCCATCGTGCAAAATGAAGGTTTTCTTTCCCTTCTTCGCATTGCGAATAATCCCGTACAGATCCTGTTCATACCAACGTTTCAGCATGTCAGGTTCGCGCTTGGCCAGATCGCCACGCATCGGGAACCCTGTTTCCGGCAAGTTCAGGGTAGTCTTATAGTCACTCATTAGATTCTCGATTTCGTTTCGGCTAGAAAAATTAAACCGGTGTCTTTAACCCGAAGAACGTCCGGGCTGTCACCACATCATCGGCGATTTGCTGTTTTAACGCATCGAGCGAAGCAAAACGCTGTTCATTACGGATCTTTTTACGCAGTACAACTTCAATATGGCGACCATAGAGGTTCATCGCCACGTCCAGCAAATGCACTTCAAGCTGCTGGCGTTTGTCACCGTTTACGGTCGGACGCGTGCCAATATTGGCAACGCCCGGCAGTGGTTCTTGCCCCAGCCCATAAACGCTGACGGCATACACGCCGCTAACAGGGGAAACCTGACGTTTCAGCGGCAGATTGGCAGTAGGGAACCCGATGGTTCGCCCCAATTCTTTGCCATGTTCCACGCGCCCGGAAATGCTGTAAGGATGGCCCAGCAGGCTTTCCGCCAGCTCGAGTTCATCGCGACTGAGCGCTTCCCGCACGGCAGTGCTGCTAACCCGTTTACCGCCATTACAGAACGAATCGGTGCTGATGACATCAAATCCCGACTCACGTCCAGCCTTCTGTAATAACAGGAAATCTCCCTGACGACCAGCCCCGAAGCGGAAGTCATCCCCCACAACCAGAAACTTCACGCCCAATTTTTTCACCAGCAGAGAAGAAACGAACGTCTCGGCATCATTGGCGGCAAAACGCGCATCGAATCTGACGCACAGCAGATAGTCCACGCCGGCCTGCGCCAGATATTTCACCTTGTCACGCAGACGCGTCAAACGGGCTGGCGCTTTTTCCGCAGCGAAGAGTTCCAGCGGCTGTGGTTCAAAAATCATCACCATCACCGGCAGCCCACGAGCGCGTCCTTCCTGCTTCAGTCGTTCAAGCAGCATTTGGTGTCCGAGGTGCACGCCGTCAAAATTACCAATAGTGAGCACACAGCCGTAATGGTGTGCCCGAAGATTGTGTATACCGCGAATTAGCTGCATGGCTGGCCCAGAACAAAGGGTTAATATTATGGAAATCGGCGGATTATACCTTGTACAGCGAGTAAGGTTAACCCGCGATTCGCGCCTTTTGCAGCCACCCTGTAAATCGTGCCGGTATTTGCACGTTTTTTAGCGGAATCCTCGATGGATGACGCCCAGACGCAGAATATCCAGATAGTGGATGCCCTGCACAATCCGACTTTACCGATGGCAGACAGGGTTTTATCAAATTCAGGATGAATTTATGATGCGAAAGGCTGTATTCCACCGCGTGAAGCTGCTAAAATCCTGCGCCATCACAACGTAACAAGTGTCGACGTACAAACGACGCTTATTTGCACAAATCCATTGACAAACGAAGGCTAAACGAGCATATTCCACGGCCTTTGAATTGTCCTCGATTGAATATATTTGGGAGTTGGACCTTGGCTAATATCAAATCAGCTAAGAAACGCGCCGTACAATCTGAGAAGCGCCGTAAGCATAACGCAAGCCGTCGCTCTATGATGCGTACTTTCATCAAGAAAGTATACGCGGCGATCGCGACTGGCGATAAAGAAGCGGCACAGAAAGCGTTTAATGACATGCAACCGATCGTGGATCGCCAGGCTGGTAAAGGCCTGATCCACAAGAACAAAGCTGCACGTCATAAATCCAATCTGGTTGCGCGCATCAACGCCATGCAATAATCACGCACCTGCGTGTTGTTGCTAAGAAAAAACCGGCTCAGGCCGGTTTTTTTGCATCTGAAGTATCACTGAAGAGCGCCGAAAAATCCGCGTTACACACACGCTGCACCGCCGGATGCTGGATCATTCTGGCCGCAAAGATCGCGTAATACTCGTCCTGAATGTTCTCGATCCTGCCGATCTCAACGATGTCACCCTGCTGGTAGATTTCATTGGCATACAGTGATGGCGCAACGAAAACGGCGTCATTGTTAATGCCGAACGCGGTCATCAGCGCCGCATCATCAAATTCACCCAAAATGTTTACCTGAATATTCTGCGCAGTAAACCAATTCAGCAACTTGCGTCCCAACATGGTTCGCCGTCCTGGAATCAGTAACTTACGTTGTTCAAGGCAGGCAGGAAAAGCGTATTCGGGCTGAGGACGTTTACAGTAAAAGCTTACGCCACACTCGCCCAGCTTGATTGAAAATAGCCCTTCCTGCTGCGTCGAATCCACCGGACAGTCCGACAAAATCATATCCAGCTTATGCTGGCTCAACTGCTCCAGCAGCATTTCGTGCGTCGACTCAAAACAGCGCAAATGGATATGCTCCTGTTCCGTCACGACCGTTTCCAGCACCCTGCTAACCAGCCGTTTGGATAATGCATCTGCCACGCCGACATCGAATAACAGGTTCGATTCTTTGCGGTAGTTCACAATATCCAACATTTCCTGGCTAAGCTGAAACATGCTATCCGCATAGCGAAAAACAAGCTGCCCCAGTTCCGTCGGTTCCAGCCCCCGTCCCTTGCGCTTGAAAAGCTTGCCCTGCAGACGCTCTTCCAGGCATTTGATCTGCCCGGTAATGGTCTGCGGCGTTAAGAACAGCGTCTCTGCCGCACCGGCAACGGAGCCCGACTTATAAACCTGCCAGAAATAATAGAGATGATTAAAATTCAAATGAGACACACCTTCCCCCTCTTCGCGCCTCCGGCATGGCCTCAACCCTTACACGGCTGCACCGCCTTGTCCAGCGTAGGCAACACCCCACGCAGTGCCAGATAGCCGAGCAGCGCCGCCAATCCCGATGCCAGCAAGATTCCCAGCTTGGCATAGGTAATCAATTCCGCATCACCGCCAGAAAAGGCCAGCAGCGTAATGAATATCGACATGGTAAAACCGATGCCACACAGCACGGACACCGCCACAATCTGGCTAAAGCCAACGCCAGCCGGCAAACGCGCGTAGCCCAGCCGAATGGTTAGCCAACTGAACAAGGTAATACCCAGCGGTTTACCGATCAGTAGCCCGGCGGCGATACCCAGACTCAGAGGGGAAAACAGTTTTTCCAGCACAATTCCCTGTAACACAATGCCAGCGTTAGCGAAGGCAAACAGCGGAATAATCAGAAACGCGACCCACGTTTGTAAACCGTGTTCCAGCGTGGTTGCCGGAGACGTTTCCCCGTCGGACGTGCGCAAAGGGATAAAGAATCCGACGATCACCCCAGCCAACGTCGCATGAACGCCACATTTCAGGATGCAGACCCACAGGACCATCCCCACCAGCAAATAGGCGGATGTTTTCCTGACCTGTTGCCTGTTCAAATAGGCCAGCGCTGCAACCGCCAATACCGCGCCGCCCAGCGCAGGCCAGAAGATCTGCTGCGTATAAAACAGGGCAATGATCAGGATCGCTCCCAGATCGTCAATGATCGCCAGCGCCAGCAGGAAGACTTTTAATCCTGCGGGCACGCGCTTGCCCAATAGCGTCAGCACACCAATGGCGAACGCAATATCCGTCGCAGCGGGAATAGCCCAGCCAGCGCGCGTTACCTCATCCTTTGCGTTGAAAAGCAGAAAGAGCAAGGCGGGAAAAACCATTCCGCCTACCGCCGCCGCCAGTGGCAACATCGCCTGCTGACGACTGGCTAAGGTGCCTTCAACCAGCTCGCGTTTCACTTCCAGACCAATCAGCAGGAAGAAAATCGCCATCAGGCCATCGTTAATCCACAGCAGCAGATTCTTATTAATTTCCAGTGCGCCAAAGCGCATTTCCACTGGCATCATAAGGAACTGTTGATAGCCAGCGGCGGTAACAGACCAATTGGCAAACACGAGCGCGAAAACCGTTGCCATCATCAACATCATGCCAGCCGCCGCATCCAATCCGATAAAACGGCGAATCATTGTTATCATTGACTTACTCTCCCATCAGGCACGAACACCAATACCGTACGTCCGCTTTCTTGCCAGCAAGATTACGCAATCTAACTACTCGTTAAAAGCAGATTAAAACTGGCATAAAACTCGTAAAAACCGATCTGTTAAGTGGGGAGTTTTAGAGCGAGGTATAAAAACGTCGGAAACATTTTTCAACGCTGTGCAGCAACGGTGCGGAGTACGGACAAGGATGTCTGTCATAAAAAAACCGGCGGGTTTACCCCACCGGTCTTTTGATTACGCGTTAACGATAAGCCACTAACGGGTCAAATCGTCGAAGAATTTCTTCACGCCATCGAAAAAGCTTTTCGAACGCGGGCTGTTTCTTTCACCAGACGGGCCACCGAAACTCTCATCAAGCTCTTGCAGCAGCTGTCTCTGACGCTCGTTCAGGTTAACTGGCGTTTCCACAACCACACGACACAGCAGATCGCCCTGTGCACCGCCACGTACCGATTTCACGCCTTTGCCACGCATACGGAACAGTTTGCCGGTTTGCGTTTCCGCAGGCACTTTCAGCTTCACACGGCCATCCAGCGTCGGGACTTCAATCTCGCCACCTAATGCTGCCATCGCAAAATTGATCGGCACTTCGCAGTACAGGTTATTTTCTTCACGCTGGAAGATCGGGTGCGCTTTAACCTGCACCTGAACGTACAAATCCCCTGACGGCGCGCCGTGCTCGCCCGCTTCGCCTTCACCGGACAAACGAATACGGTCGCCCGTATCCACACCCGCCGGAATTTTCACCGACAGCGTTTTGCTCTTCTCTACGCGGCCATGACCGTGGCATTTGACGCACGGATCTTTAATGATCTTACCGCGACCATGGCAGTGTGGACACGCCTGCTGTACGGTAAAGAAGCCCTGACGCATCTGAACCTGACCATTACCATGACAGGTTGGACAGGTGATCGGAGAGCTACCCGGCTTCGCACCGCTGCCGTGGCACACGTCACACTCTTCCAGTGCGGGAATACGGATCTCTTTGGTGACGCCACGTACCGCTTCTTCCAGCGTCAACTCCATGTTGTAGCGTAAATCGGATCCACGGCTCGCGCGCTGACGGCGGCCACCGCCAAAAATATCCCCGAACACGTCGCCAAAAATATCACCAAAATCGGCACCGCCGCCGCCAAAGCCACCGCCGCCTCCACCCATACCACCTTGCTCAAACGCCGCGTGACCGTACTGATCGTAGGCAGCGCGTTTTTGCGAGTCGGTAAGGATCTCGTAGGCTTCTTTGATCTCTTTGAACTTGGCTTCTGCCTCGCTATCACCCGGATTACGATCGGGGTGGTACTTCATCGCCAGACGCTTGTAGGCTTTCTTTATTTCGCGCTCATCCGCGCTTTTAGCAACGCCCAGGCTTTCGTAATAATCTTGCTTCGCCATTTCTTTTCCTGCCCTCAACATGCGTGCACGGGCGCAGAGTTTCCTCGACGCCCGTGCTGATTGCCAGCAATAGCCTTGTGGCTGCTACTGCGCCCGCTCAAGGGCGATTACTTTTTATCTTTTACTTCTTCAAACTCAGCATCAACGACATCGTCGTCGCGACGAGCAGAGGCATCATCAGCGGCACCTTCAGGGCCTTGCTGTGGTTGAGACGCTTCCAGCAGCTTGCCGGAAACCTGAACCAGCGCCTGCATTTTCGCTTCGATTTCTGCTTTGTCTTCGCCTTTCAGCGCGCTTTCCAGCGCTTTCAGTGCGTCGTCAATGGCAGCTTTATCGTCAGCGGCCAGCTTGTCGCCTGCTTCTTCCAGCTGCTTACGCGTGCTGTGCAGCAGGTGATCGCCCTGGTTGCGTACCTGAACCAGCTCTTCAAACTTACGGTCAGCTTCAGCGTTTGCTTCCGCGTCACGTACCATTTTCTGGATTTCTTCTTCGTTCAGACCAGAAGAGGCCTTGATGGTAATTTTCTGCTCGCGACCGCTGTTTTTGTCTTTCGCAGAAACATGCAGGATACCGTCGGCGTCGATGTCGAAAGTGACTTCGATCTGCGGCATACCGCGCGGTGCAGCCTGAATACCATCCAGGTTAAACTGACCCAGAGATTTGTTATCGTGCGCACGCTTACGCTCACCCTGCAGAACATGAATCGTTACCGCAGACTGGTTGTCTTCCGCCGTTGAGAACACCTGACTGTGTTTAGTCGGGATCGTGGTGTTCTTGGCAATCAGCGCCGTCATCACGCCGCCCATGGTTTCGATACCCAGAGACAGCGGGGTAACGTCCAGCAGCAGAACGTCTTTCACGTCACCAGACAGAACGCCGCCCTGAACCGCAGCACCGATAGCAACCGCTTCATCCGGGTTCACGTCCTTACGCGGCTCTTTACCGAAGAAGTCAGCGACTTTCTTCTGTACCAGAGGCATACGCGTCTGACCACCAACCAGAATCACGTCCTGAATTTCAGAAACGGACAGGCCAGCATCCTGCAATGCCACTTTCAGCGGCTCCAGAGAACGGTTCACCAGCTCTTCTACCAGTGATTCCAGTTTCGCACGGGTCACTTTAATGTTCAGGTGCTTAGGACCGGTCGCATCCGCCGTGATGTACGGCAGGTTAACGTCAGTCTGCTGAGCAGAAGACAGCTCGATCTTGGCTTTTTCTGCGGCTTCTTTCAGACGCTGCATGGCCAGCGGGTCATTGCGCAGGTCGAAACCTTGCTCTTTCTTAAATTCGTCAACCAGATAGTTGATCATGCGGCTATCGAAGTCTTCACCACCCAGGTGAGTGTCACCGTTGGTTGCCAGCACTTCGAAGGTTTTCTCGCCATCAACTTCGTCGATTTCGATAATGGAAATATCGAACGTACCGCCGCCCAGGTCGTAAACCGCGATAGTACGGTTGCCGACTTCTTTATCCAGACCGTAAGCCAGCGCTGCCGCTGTCGGTTCGTTGATGATACGTTTTACTTCCAGACCCGCGATACGGCCGGCATCTTTAGTCGCCTGACGCTGCGCATCGTTGAAGTAAGCAGGTACGGTAATAACCGCTTCGGTGATCGTCTCACCCAGGTAGTCTTCCGCCGTTTTCTTCATTTTTTTCAGCACTTCAGCTGAAATCTGCGGCGGAGCCATTTTCTGATCTTTCACTTCCAGCCATGCATCGCCATTATCTGCCGCGATAATTTTGTACGGCATGATGTTGGCATCGCGCTGAACTTCTTCGTCTTTGAAACGACGGCCAATCAGGCGCTTGATAGCAAACAGTGTATTTTTCGGGTTGGTCACTGCCTGACGTTTAGCCGGTTGGCCAACCAGAGTTTCACCATCTTGCGTATAAGCAATGATTGAAGGCGTGGTGCGATCGCCTTCGCTATTTTCCAGTACTTTTACCTGAGTACCGTCAATAATCGCGACACAAGAGTTGGTTGTACCCAGGTCGATACCAATAATCTTACCCATCTAAACATCTCCACTAAAAAGTCATATTCGGTGTGGTGGTTAAACCTACTGTGCGGGCGAAATGTCGTTTTTCAACAAGATTTCTCGTTTTCCAACGACACACCCTCGTTTTTCATCAGCAGCACACGTTTCATTTTCATGCTAACCACCGATGTAACGGCCCGACACACGCCTTCGCGGCAGGTCAAACTGTTTCGGTTGGAAATAAGATGGGGCCAACATTTCTATCATCAAGGGGGGAAGATGAAAAAAAATGACCTTTATCCCTCGTACGATCAAACTATTCTGCCTTCCCCATGTTGTGTCCGTTCCCAACGCCCGATATGATGCCGCGCTCGCTGCAAAAATGGGGACATTTCCCTACATAATGGCGGGCAATAACACCTAAACGACACCTATCCCAACGTGATTGGCGCATTCGCTAACCTTAATGCCGCGCCCGACGCGAAGGGACTATTAATAATCTGTTATTGCAGAGGATTTATGAGCACGAACACGTTGGCAAATCCTGGTCCATTAGGACTGATGGGCTTCGGGATGACCACTATTCTGTTGAACCTGCACAACGCAGGCTTTTTCCCACTTTCTTCCATCATTCTCAGCATGGGTATTTTCTACGGCGGCATCGCCCAGATTCTGGCCGGTCTGCTGGAATATAAAAAAGGCAATACATTTGGCGTGACCGCATTCACGTCTTATGGCGCATTCTGGCTGACGCTGGTTGCCATTCTCGTGCTGCCGAAAATGGGTCTGGCGGAAGCCAGCGATGCTCAATTCCTTGGCGTGTTCCTTGGCCTGTGGGGCATCTTCACACTGTTTATGTTCTTCGGTACATTTGGCACCAACCGCGCACTGCAATTTGTCTTCGGTAGCCTGACCGTACTGTTTGCTCTGCTGGCCGTAGGTAACTTTACCGGCAACCACGCCCTGCTGACCTTCGCGGGTTACGAAGGTATCATCTGTGGCGCGAGTGCAATTTATCTGGCAATGGCTGAAGTGCTGAACGAGAAGTTTGGCCGCACCGTCCTGCCAATCGGTTCATGTGGCGCGTCCCACTAAGTTCTGATGCAATATAATTTCTGACGCGGTAAGCTCTCGCCGCGTTAAATGCCAACGGGCCCTGTCTATCTGACAAGGGCCCGTTTGTTTTTGATGATGACGCGTTTTTAATGACGGTACGTTTTAAGAACGAGACAACACGCTTAAACCTCAACAGGAGAACGATCGCGCGCGTCGCTATCAGCCACAGCATGCGAATCGGCATCCAGATCGCGCTGCAAATATATCCCCAGCAGCAGACCTACCGCGGCTAGCGTCAGCACATAAAATGCCGGTGCCAGCGGCGTTGCCTTCATAATCAGCGTGACAAAGACAGGCGTAAGGCCACCGAAAATGGCATAGGAAACGTTGTAGGAAAAAGAAATCCCCGAGAACCGCACCGCAGCCGGAAACGCCCGCACCATAACATACGGCACACCGCCCACCACACCCACGCTGAGCCCTACAATCGCATAGCTGACAAAGAGCAGCGTCGTACTGCTTGCTGCCGAACTGTAAAAGAACCAGCTACAGGCGGCCAACGACAGGCTACCCACCATAAACAGCTTGCTGGCACCAAAGCGGTCGACCAGCAACCCCGAACCGACGCAGCCCACCATCAATGCAATCGTTGCCAAACAGTTCGCCTGCAACGCCAGCGCGGCAGGAATCCCGTGGACTTTTTGCAGGTAGGTCGGAGCCATCAGAATAACGACGACGATGCACGCAGACAGCAGCCAGGTCAGCAGCATGGAAACCACAACCGCACGTTTATGGTTTAAGACGACAGATTTCAGCGGCAACTCTTCCGCCAGCTTTTTCTGCGCCTGCATTTCCATAAAAATAGGCGTTTCCTGCAACCAGCGGCGCAGATACATGGCAACAAGGCCGAAGACCCCACCGATGAAGAACGGCAAGCGCCAGCCGCCGTCCGACATCTGCTCCGGTGTAAGCACCGTATTCAGCAACGTCGCGATCAGTGAACCCAGCAGAATACCCATCGTCAGCCCGGCAGTCAGCGTACCGCAGGCAAAACCGATGCGGGCACGAGGCACATGTTCCGCAACGAAGACCCACGCACCGGGGACTTCCCCGCCGATTGCAGCCCCTTGCAGCACGCGCATCAACAGCAGCAGAAGCGGCGCAGCAATACCAATAGCTTCATAAGTCGGCAGCAGGCCCATTGCCAGCGTCGGTAGCGCCATCAGCAATATACTGAGGCTGAACATTCTCTTACGTCCGCTCTTGTCACCGAAGTGGGCCATGATGATGCCCCCAAGCGGACGGGCCAGATAGCCTGCGGCGAAAATACCGAACGTCTGTACCTGCCGCAGCCATTCAGGAATATCCGGCGGGAAGAAGAGATCGCCAATCACGGCAGCAAAGAAGACGAAAATAATAAAATCATAAAACTCTAACGCGCCACCCAGCGCAGCCAGAGACAGCGTTTTATAGTCCTGCCGGTTCAACCGGCGAGGATCGGCGTGTTGATCCTGAGTCATAAGATACCGTGCATTGCCAGAGTGAAAAAATCCACCGCAGTGTGTAAAGTAGAAATTACTATATCGGCAAAATTTTTATACACCAGCAAAGCTGAATCTTATGTTTCAAATCGCCTAACTTCAGTCTTTTATTTCGCGCACGGCATTTTTAGGGCGAAAAGCTGCTACTACATCTGGATTGGTTTCGATGTAAGGGCCTTCCAGCAGTTGGATACAATACGGTACGCTGGCAAAAATACCGGCCACAACCACCTTGCCATCAGCGCCTTTTAAACCTTCCAGCGTTTCCTTAATCGACTTAGGCTGCCCTGGCAGGTTGAGAATCAGCGCCTGTTTACGCAGCACGCCCACCTGGCGAGAGAGAATCGCGGTCGGAACGAAGCGCAGGCTGATCTGCCGCATTTGCTCGCCAAACCCCGGCATTTCTCGATCGGCAACGGCCAGCGTGGCATCCGGCGTGACATCACGACGTGCAGGCCCCGTTCCTCCGGTCGTCAACACCAGATGACAGCCGCGTTCATCAACCAGTTCACACAGCGTTTGTTCAATCATCGGCTGTTCATCAGGCACCAGCCGGGTTTCCACGACAAAAGGCGTGGTCAGGGCGCTACGGAGCCAGGATTCCAGTTCTGGGATGCCTTTATCCTGATAAACCCCGTTGGAAGCGCGGTCAGATACGGAGACCAAACCAATACGCAATACGTTCATAAGCACCTCTGTCTAAATAAAACACCAATTTTATCAGGATATTGAACGCTTTTAGCAAACAATTAGCTCTTATGAGGAAATTCACACTGCGTCCGTTATTTCACTCCGAGTGCAATACAGCATTTGATAATAGTTATTAAATAGCGTCTCAAAAAAGAGAAAGAAATGACTTAAATTAATAATACCGTTTCGCAATTAAAATTTAAGAATAGCAGGCGCATAAAAAAGATCGCTTACCCATTAAGAGCGGATGAAATAAGCCGATAGATTAAAGAGAAGAGGATGATATCTACCACGACAGAACATCACGTTAAATCAAATAATATGATAAAATTAAAGCACTTCTTTCGTATCACAATAAGTAAAAAAGCCCTATCAAGGAAGTCGCCATGAACGATCTTAAGTATAAGATACTTAAACTTTTTGCCCATCCGACGTATGCCTTTTTCCTGTTTGGGGCGATTTCCTTTATCCTCACCATCATTATTATGCATGAAGCCAACAAATCGACCTGGAAAACAGAACGGATCAATCTCGATACCGCGATCAAAACCTACGGCTCCTACACCAATAGCGGCGAAGTAGCCGAAAGCGATATGGTTCGGCAATCCGGCACTTATTTGTCTTCACGAACCAGAACCTTTGCCTTTAACACGCGGGATTCACGTAGCGAGTGCATAAACAAGCTCTCTTCTTCCGACCTCAACTTCAACGATATGGCGGTTATTCGCACCTGCCAAAATAAACTGCCTTCTATCGGAGATTATGCGGGTAAAGACACCCTGACGATTATTTTCCCTATTCTGTCGCCAACCGATGAATTACTGGGTATTTGGATAAGAACAACCTCAGAAAACCCACAACCATCCTTTATCCAGACGCTGTCTTCTTTATCTTCGCTTCTCATTGTTGCAGGTAGTGTGCTGCTCTTTGCTATTTTAGGCAGCCTGATGTCACTGCTGACGAAAAAATATTTGGTGGAATTGCCGATCATCGCACGCTATGACGACCTCACCGGTTATTTACGGCGAGATGCGTTCTTTCTGGCCGCCAATAAAGCCTTTAGTGTCGCCAATCTGACCAAGCGTCCTGTCAGCGTCATTCTGATCGACATCGACTACTTTAAGCACGTAAATGATAGCTTTGGTCACGGCGTCGGTGACGAGGCGCTGAAGTTTGTTGCCGACACGTTCAAAAAATCATTTCGCCGCGAAGATATTTTTGGCCGTATTGGCGGCGATAAATTTGCAATCGTGTTTCCGAATACCGGATTAGACGATGCATACACCATCGTGGATAAAGCGAGAGAGCGTGTTAGCGATACGCCTTGTGAAACCGCCGCAGGAAAAATCAGGCTGACGGTCAGTATTGGGCTGGTTGAATACCATATCGCTGGAGAAGACCTCAGCGAGGTGATGAAGCGTGCCGATGATAATCTTTATATCGCGAAGAAAACCCGTAACGCGACGGCGAAATAAGCTTCTCCCTTCAAAAATGCCAGCACGCAGACAAAAAAATAGCCGGGAATCCCGGCTATTTTTATCAGCAAAATGCTTACAGTAAATCTGCAATCATCTTTTCCAGTTTTTCCTGGTCGATAGCAAATTTACGGATCCCATCAGCCAGTTTATCAATCGCCATTGGGTCTTGATTGTGCTGCCAGTAGAATTCCGCTTCTGTCATTTTCGCCGGACGAACTTTCACTTCACCAGCATAAGACAGTTTGCGAACCACTTCGCCTTCGCTTTCTGACAGCTCTTTCAACAGCGCTGGTGCGATCGTCAGGCGGTCACACCCAGCCAGTTCCAGAATCTCACCAACGTTACGGAAGCTCGCGCCCATCACGACGGTTTCATAGCCGTGCTCTTTGTAGTAGTCATAGATTTCGCTAACGGACACCACGCCTGGATCTTCGTGCGGCGCGAATTCTTTCTTATCGCCATTGGCTTTGTACCAGTCAAGAATACGGCCAACGAACGGTGAAATCAGGAATACGCCAGCTTCAGCACAGGCGCGCGCCTGTGCAAAGGAGAACAGCAGCGTCAGGTTACAGTTGATGCCTTCTTTTTCCAGCTGCTCCGCCGCGCGGATGCCCTGCCAGGTTGAAGCCAGTTTAATCAGGATACGCTCGTTGCTGATGCCTGCGTCGTTGTACAGTTTGATCAGGTGTTTTGCCTTCGCCACGCTGGCTTCGGTGTCATAAGACAAACGTGCATCCACTTCTGTGGAGATGCGGCCTGGGATCAATTTTAAAATTTCGAGACCAATGTTGACCGCCAGTTTGTCCGTAGCATCGACGACCTGCTGTTTGCGATCGCTGCTCTGCTCGCGCGCCCAGACAATCGCGTCGTCGATCAGCTTGCGGTATTCAGGAATTTGCGCCGCGTTCAGAATCAGTGAAGGGTTGGTGGTCGCATCTTGCGGTTGGTACAGTTTCATTGCCGCAATATCGCCGGTATCAGCTACAACCGTGGTCAATTGGCGTAGGGAAGTCAGTTTATCCGTCATGTTGGCATGTCTCGTTGTTTATACGTGGTGCTCGTGAATGAAAATAGCTCGTATATGAATCGACTTATTATCTAATCGGGTGGCCGTCTATTTTGCGCCGAAATCTGATAATAACACGCGCACTTTCCCGCGCAAGCCAGCCTTTTCCCACGCCCCCTTGCAACGGCGATTACACGCTGGTGATTCCCCTTTCCAAACGCGCTCGGACGTAAAAGACAAGGCGTATTGTAGCTATCGCCGTTTTCTTACGGCGTTCTTGCTATAGTAGGCTCATCTCAAATCAGACCGACAGGACATGGCGCATGCTTATTACTATTTCACCCGCAAAAACGCTCGACTACACCAGTCCTTTGGCAACAACGCGTTATACCCAGCCGGAGCTTCTGGACTATTCCAGCCAACTGATTGATGTATGTAAAAAACTGACGCCGGCACAGCTCGCCTCTCTGATGAGCATCAGCGATAAACTGGCCGATCTGAACGCAGGCCGCTTTAGCGAGTGGCATCCGGATTTCACGCCGGAGAACGCGCGTCAGGCGCTGCTGGCGTTTAAGGGTGACGTCTATACTGGATTAGCCGTTGAAGATTTCAGCGAGGATGATTTCGATTTCGCCCAGCAGCATCTGCGTATGCTATCTGGTCTGTACGGTGTGTTGCGTCCGCTGGATTTGATGCGGCCGTATCGGCTGGAAATGGGTACCAAGCTGGAAAATAAAGCCGGTAAAGATCTCTACAGTTTCTGGGGCGACACCATTACAGAAAAACTGAATCAGGCGCTGCGCGATCAAGGCGACGATGTGCTGGTTAATCTGGCATCGGATGAATATTTCAAAGCCGTTAAACCGAAAAAGCTCAATGCCCACCTGATCAAACCCGTCTTTTTGGATGAGAAAAACGGTAAATTCAAGGTGATCAGTTTCTACGCCAAGAAAGCGCGCGGCCTGATGAGTCGTTTCATTATTCAAAACCGCTTAACGCAGCCGGAACAGTTAGCAGACTTTGACTCGGAAGGTTATTTCTTCGAGGAAGCGGAATCCTCCGCCAACGAGTTAGTGTTCAAGCGTCACGAGCAGTAATTTACTTTACCCACAACCTCCGCTTATCTACGAGAACAGGAAGGTATCGCGGATTTTTCCGTTATCCGGCGTAAAAAATTATGCTGAGGAGATAGCGGGCTTAGGATGAGCCGCAAGGATGCGGCGAGAGCTTGCGCCACGTCGGGAACGTGTCGCAAGCGTTCCGTTCAGCCAGATATCGACGAAGGCACCGCGCTAGCGGCATAATTAACGCCGACAGCCTGGGTTCGCAGGGCGGCGGCGATTGAGCGCCCTGCGTCGGGCGCGTGCTACTGAGTAGCATGAAAATGACAATATCATCGCGCACGAAACCATCTCTTAGCCCACAAAAATAGCGTAACTAAGAGACAGTCCTTGCAAAAAGCCTTATTCCGGCAGCGCCATCAGAAACTCACGCAGCTTCGCGAAATCATCCGGGAAGTTGTGCGACAGCAGATCCAGATCGGCACGCTCAGCCAGCGCTTCAGGCAGATCCAGTTCTTTGCCCAAAATGGCTTCTACGCTTTCCTTGAATTTCGCTGGGTGCGCCGTACCCAGGAACAGGCCAAACTCACCGGCTTGCAGCTGATCGCGCAGCAGACGGTAAGCAATCGCAGCGTGCGGCTCAGAGAGATAGCCTAACGCATCCAGCTCATGCATGGTTTCTTCCGTGGTCTCATCGCTCACCGCGCCAAAACCCAGCGTTTTCAACTGCCAGTTTTTACGACGGAACAGCTCTTCCACGCGCGGCCAGTTGTTCGGCTGACTCACGTCCATCGCGTTGGATAACGTTGCCACCGTTTTATTCGGTTCCCAACTCCCGCTGCTCAGGAAGCGCGGCACGGTGTCATTGGCGTTAGTCGCCGCGATGAAGCGCTTAATCGGCAGACCCAGCGATTTTGCCAGCAGTCCGGCGGTCAGATCGCCGAAGTTACCGCTCGGCACAGAAACCACCAGCTGATTACGCGCTTCCTGTGGCAGTTGTGCAACGGCTTCAAAGTAGTAGCAAATTTGCGCCAGCAGACGGCTGATATTGATGGAGTTTGCCGAGTTCAGGCCAATCGCCTTTTTCAGTTCCTCATCATCAAACGCCTTTTTCACCAACGCCTGACAGGCATCGAAATCGCTATCGATAGCGATGGTGTGAATGTTGCCGCCCAGCGTGCAGAACAGTTTTTCCTGCAACGGACTGATCTTGCCCTGCGGATATAAAATCACCACACGAACATTTTCCAGACCATAGAAAGCATGCGCCACGGCAGCACCGGTGTCGCCAGAGGTCGCCGTCAGAATGGTAATTTTCTCGTCGCCAGACACTTCCGTCAGCATTTGCGCCATAAAGCGGCCGCCGAAGTCTTTAAAGGCCAGCGTCGGACCGTGGAACAGTTCCAGCGCGGCGATATCTTCCGCTACCGGTGCAACCGGCGCCGGGAACGCAAAGGCCGCTTTTACGCGCTCGAACACGGTTTCAGCCGCAATTTCATCGCCGATATACGCAGACAGAATGCGGCTGCTGCGGGTAACGAAATCCAGATCCAGCAGGGCATCGATTTCGGTGCGCTCAAATTCCGGCAGTTCCAGCGGGAAGAACAGCCCTTGCTGGCTACCCAGTCCTTGCTTGATAGCCTGAGCAAAACTGACCTGCTCGTTATGATCTTTAAGGTTGTACAGTTTCATGCGTTATCCCAGTTGTCGTGCGCCAGTCGTATCAAGACGGCAAATATGAACAAAACCTTCATCGTTCTGCAAATAGTTATCCCGCAGCCAGTCGGCCAGGCGCTGTGCGCTCGCCATGTCGTTGCAAACGGAGAATAACGTCGGGCCAGAGCCGGAAATACCACAGGCCAGCGCCCCGATATCTTCAGCAGCCTGGCGAGCGGCCGCAAAGCCGGGCAGCAGTTTCGTACGATAAGGTTCCGCGATGACATCCTTCATCAGTTTCGCCGCCAGCGCAGCCTGTCCGGTATGGCAAGCGTGGATAAAACCAGCCAGATAACGGCCGTGACTGATGCAATCCTGACGACGATATTGTGCAGGCAGAATCGCGCGCGCTTCAGCAGTAGAGACCTTAATCCCCGGATACGCCATGACCCACAGCCAGTCATCAAACGACGGTACAGGCTGGCTGATGATGCCGTTTTCTTCCAGCATCAGTTGGACGCCGCCAAGGAAACACGGAGCCACGTTATCGTAGTGAACGCTGCCGGAAATGCGCCCTTCCAGCTCACCCATCAGTTTCAGCAGACGGGTATCATCCAGCGGCTTGCCGCAAAATTCGTTCATCGCCATCAGCCCGGCGACGACAGAACAGGCGCTGGAACCTAGCCCTGAACCAATCGGCATATTCTTTTCGAGCGTCATCGCCACCGGCACGGTTTTGCCAATTTCCTGACAGAAAAGCTCCCAACATTGGTACACAATGTTTTCTTTCGGGTTGTCCGGCAGCTTGCTAACAAAACGCCCTTCATTACGCAGGCTGAACAGATCGGCCGCCTCGACAGAGACGCAATCGCCCAGCAATGAACCGTCTACCGGCGAAACGGCCGCACCCAGTACATCAAACCCAACGCTGACGTTACCGATTGATGCAGGTGCATACACCTTAACCATAATTATGCTCCCAACTTCCATGACAAGGTGCGCAGCAGATCTGCGAACACACCAGCAGCGGTAACATCGTTACCCGCGCCATAACCGCGCAACACGAGCGGCAGTGGCTGATAATAACGGCTGTAGAATGCCAGCGCATTCTCACCATCTTTGACTTTAAACAGCGGATCGTTGCCGCCAACGGCGCTGATCTTGACCTTGCAGCGACCTTCTTCAATGACGCCGACATAGCGCAACACTTTACCTTCATCGCGCGCTTGTGCAACACGGCTGGCGAACTCATCGTCTACCGACGGCAGGCGCTGCATGAAGCTGGCGACATCGCCAGAGGCATCGAAGCTGGCAGGCAGAACGGATTCCACTTCAATATCGCCCAGCTCCAGCTGATAACCCGCTTCACGCGCCAGAATCAGCAGCTTACGCGCCACATCCATACCGGATAGATCGTCACGTGGATCGGGTTCGGTATAACCTTTCTCTTTCGCCTGCGTGGTCGCTGCAGACAGCGACATGCCTTCGTCGAGTTTACCGAAAATAAAGGACAGCGAGCCAGAGAGAATACCGGTAAAGCGAATCAGCTCATCACCCGCATTCAGCAGGTTTTGCAGGTTCTCAATCACCGGCAGGCCTGCACCGACGTTAGTGTCATACAGGAAACGACGGCGGGATTTCGCCGCAGCGCTGCGCAGTTGGTGATAATAGTTCATCGACCCCGTGTTGGCTTTCTTGTTTGGCGTCACCACGTGGAAGCCGTCGGCCAGGAAATCCACATACTGATCGGCCACGGCCTGATTCGACGTACAGTCAACGATAACCGGGTTAAGCAGGTGGTACTCTTTAACCAGACGAATCAGACGGCCCAGATTGAACGGCTCGCGGGCTTTCGCCAGCTCTTCGCGCCAGTTGTCCATCGAAATGCCGTTAATATTGGTCAGCATGGCTTTGGAATTCGCGATCCCACACACACGCAGGTCGATATGTTTGTCTTTCAGCCACGGCTGCTGACGGTGAATCTGCTCCAACAGTGCGCCGCCCACGCCGCCCACGCCGATAACAAATACGTCGATCACCTGATCGGTGTTAAACAGCATCTGGTGAGCCACGCGCACGCCGGTGGTCGCCACATCGTTGTTTACCACGACGGAGATAGAGCGTTCGGAGGAACCCTGCGCGATAGCCACAATATTGATATTGGCCGTCGCCAACGCGGAGAACAGACGCGCAGACAGGCCGCGCAGCGTGCGCATACCGTCACCCACGACAGAGAGGATCGCCAGACGTTCCATCACATCCAGCGGCTCCAGCACGCCTTCTTTCAGTTCCAGATAGAATTCGTCTTCCAGCGTTTTTCTGGCACGCGCCAGCTCGTTTTGTGATACGCAGAAGCTGATGCTGTACTCAGAAGACGACTGCGTGATCAGCACGACCGAAATACCCGCACGCGACATCGCAGCAAACACGCGTGCCGCCATGCCAACCATGCCTTTCATGCCAGGGCCGGATACGTTGATCATCGCCATGTTGTTCAGGTTGGTAATCCCTTTCACCGGATACTGAGTATCCGTGCTGTCCATGCCGATGAGCGTACCGGGAGCCTGAGGGTTTTCGGTGTTTTTGATGAGGCAAGGAATTTGGAACTGGGCGATAGGAGCGATGGTGCGAGGGTGAAGGACTTTGGCGCCGAAATAGGACAGCTCCATCGCCTCCTGATAAGACATCGATTTCAATAATCGAGCGTCCGGCACCTGACGCGGATCGCAGGTATAAACACCGTCTACATCGGTCCAGATCTCACAGCAGTCCGCACGTAAACACGCGGCCAGTACCGCAGCGGAATAGTCTGAACCGTTGCGGCCCAGCACCACCAGTTCGCCTTTGTCGTTACCGGCCGTAAAGCCCGCCATCAGGATGACATGATCTTTCGGGATGGCGCTTTCAGCGATGCGGCGAGTCGATTCCGTGATATCCACGGTGGATTCAAGATAGTGTCCCTGCGCCAGCAGCTTCTCGACCGGATTGATAACGGAAACTCCATAGCCGCGCGCCTGAAAGACCGCTTCCATGATGGCGATAGACAGTTTTTCCCCTCGGCAGATAATTGCGGCGTTCACACTGTCAGGACACTGGCCCAGCAACGCGATGCCATGCAGAACGTGTTTCAGCTGTGCAAATTCCTGATCCACGAATGCCTTCAGACGGGCATGTTCAAAACCGGGTTGAGACTCAGCAAGGCCTTGCAGCAGCGAAGAAAAGATTGTTTCGGCGTCATTCAAATGAGGCAGGATATCTTGTCCGGCGACGGTTTTCTCAATCATGGCAACCAGATGGTTGGTAATTTTCGCCGGAGCGGACAATACGGTAGCCACCTGTCCCTGGCGCGCGTTGTTTTCGATAATGTCGGCAACGCGCGCAAAACGCTCCGCATTTGCTACTGAAGTCCCGCCAAATTTCAACACTCGCATTTTTATCTTTTCTCCTGAATTTCTGCCAACCAAACGCCGGAAGCGTTTTTGTATGCCGCTTGCAGGCGGCGCTGAGGGATAACCTGCCGTAAAAAAAAAGCCCGCACTGTTCGGTGCGGGCTTTTTCTGGAATCTTTATATGCGTCAGCCCGCACCGTTACTGGTTGTATCGGTGATGGTAATAATCGTGGTGATCAGGCTGATAGTGCGCATGCTAAAATCGAATCTCATTAGAAGTAGAGTTATCTGCCCTATTAGTTAGGCCAATCGCCCTTTGAAGTCAACGGATTTCTTTTTTTTCTTCTCGCTGAACGAAAAATGCCTACCGCTAAACCCACTGCCGAAACGGGAATACGCCGGACGAACCATTGTCAAAATACACGTTTCAAGATGTTCGACTGCCAAAAAAGCCATCTTTGCTATCTTATTTCGGCAAATTTTTTTCAATGTCGTGTAGCAGCCGATGGAGCATAGCCGTATCGCGCTGCTCTAAACGTCCCAGCCGCTGATGCAGCCAGTCTCGCAGTTTTTCATCATCCTCAACCGCCAAATTCACCAGTAGCCGATCCAAACGATCGTGTAGCGCCGACAATTGTCCCACTGCCGCAGGCTGTGCCACTTCCGGTTTAACGTCCATCAGTTCAGCCAGTTGGTAACAGTACACCATCACCGCCTGACCAAGATTCAACGAAGGGTAATCCGCTTTCATCGGTACGCCGGTCAATACATCCGCCAGTTCGAGTTCTTCATTCGTCAGGCCAACATCCTCCCGACCAAACACCAGCGCCGCAGAAGCCATCCATTGCACCTTCTCCTGCAATACGCCAGTCAGTTCAGCTGGCGTGCAGTAATAACGATACTTAGCCCGGCTGCGCGCGGTGGTCGCAACCGTAAAGTCGACATCCGCCAGTGCTTCAGCCAGCGTGGCAAACACCTGTACGTTATCCAGAATGTCCCCCGAGCCGTGCGCTACCCAACGAGCTGCCGGTTCTTGATGTGCAGTGCTACCGACAATACGCAAGCTGCTGAATCCCATCGTTTTCATCGCACGGGCTGCCGCCCCTACATTCTCTGCCCGGGCGGGCTCAACCAAAATAATATGAAACTGCATAAACTCCTCAGTATGGATTACGTGCGTTCTGTCACTATCTCCACCAGCCGTCAAATAAAACAGCAGCGTCATCGATAGCGATTACTGATAACGATTGATTAATAAGTGCTATTCGTTGATAACCGCAGCGTGTTGATCGTTACGGTGAAAAGTTAACAATAAACCAACAAAATTTCCGGTATCAATTCAGCCTTCGGCAGGAAACATCAGAGAGTCCAAAAAACGGGCAGGAAGAGAAAACCCTAAGAAAAATAAGGTAAATTATTTTATTTCAATAAGTTATAAAACGACTGCCGACTGTGTAGCACCAATTATGATTATTGGCATTTGCTATGCTAAATCGTTCATAAAAAGTGCTAAATTGTGACGTAAACTGGCAATCCTATAAGTGTTTATCACAAAATAGTTAACGTGCTAAAATGAAATTTGATATATGTCAACAGAACCGTAGATTTATCAGCAGGCAAAATCCGTGCTTACTGTTATGTTGCTGTTAATAAGGTTAAACTGTGCGCCACTTTGAGCGCAGTTAAATTAGCGCCACGCTCATCCGCTAGCAGTACCTCTAAGCGGGTAGAGAATGAACACCAGTAACGCATTTACGTACTTGAGTCTGATGTTGAGCGAGAGCGTAGTTTACCTCGATAAGCTCCAGGGAAATACCCGGAATAACTGGCGTTGTAGCCAGCGGGACAGCAGGGTATGACAGCGACTTCTGTACTTCCGATTTCTATAATTTAAGTTGGCAATTTTAGGTAGCAAACATGCAGACGCCGCACATTCTTATTGTTGAAGACGAGCTAGTAACTCGTAATACCCTCAAAAGCATTTTTGAGGCGGAAGGATACGTTGTTCACGAAGCCACTGATGGCGCAGAAATGCACCACATTTTGTCCGAGAATGACATCAATCTGGTGATCATGGACATCAACCTGCCAGGAAAGAACGGCCTGTTGTTGGCACGTGAACTGCGCGAGCAAGCCACCGTTGCCTTGATGTTCCTCACCGGCCGCGACAATGAAGTCGATAAGATCCTCGGTCTGGAAATCGGTGCGGATGACTACATCACCAAACCGTTCAACCCACGTGAATTGACGATCCGCGCGCGTAACCTGCTGTCACGTACCATGAATCTGGGCAGCGGCACTGAAGAGCGTCGTCTGGTGGAAAGCTACCGCTTCAACGGCTGGGAATTGGACATCAATAGCCGTTCTCTGATTAGCCCGGCTGGCGAACAATACAAGCTGCCGCGCAGTGAATTCCGCGCCATGCTGCACTTCTGCGAAAACCCGGGCAAGATTCAGTCTCGCGCGGAACTGCTGAAGAAAATGACGGGCCGTGAGCTTAAGCCACACGACCGTACCGTTGACGTCACCATCCGCCGTATCCGCAAGCACTTTGAATCTACAGCCGATACGCCGGAAATCATCGCGACGATCCACGGTGAAGGCTACCGCTTCTGCGGCGACCTGGAAAATTAATCCCCCTCAGCCGGAACAGGCATCTGTTCCGGCTGTTTTCCCTTCTTACCGCACGTTATTCACTCTTTGCCCACGGCATAACCGGCACCGCGCTTAACGCATTTTTCGGCGAACCATCGACTAAGCGATCGGAGTAAGCAAGATAGATCAGCGCATTGCGCTTTTGATCGTAAAATCGAACAACCTGCAATTTCTTGAAAACCAGCGATGTTCTTTTCTGGAACACCACAGATCCGCGATCGCCGCCGTTTTTGATTTTATCGGACAGCGTAATCGGCCCAACCTGCTGGCAGGAAATAGCGGCGTCCGATGTGTCTTCCGCCAACCCTAATCCGCCCTTGATTCCGCCTGTTTTGGCTCGGCTAATGTAGCAGGTCACGTTTGAAACATCTGGGTCGTCAAACGCTTCCACCACGATCTTATGATCCGGCCCCAGCAGTTTAAAGGCGGTATCGACAGACCCGACCTCTTCCGCACTGACGACGCCAGCGGTGGACAGCAATAGCAGACCCGCTCCCATGATGCGCTTTATGTTCATATTTCAGGCCCTGTGACAATTCATGACAAACAATTAATAACCACAATTAAAAAGAGGATGTACAAAATAAACCACTATCGCAATCCTCCTTATCCAAATTACCTGCGGAATATTTTCAAAAATCTTCGGCAGTACCAAAGTGAAAATATTGCTATGATGCGGGATCTCAATACGCTCGCGCCCAATGTGTTTGATGAGGAAGATTATGGATCAAGCCGGTATCATACGTGACTTGCTTAACTGGCTGGAAAGCCATCTCGACCAACCGCTATCACTGGATAATGTGGCGGCGAAAGCGGGTTATTCCAAGTGGCATCTGCAAAGAATGTTCAAAGACGTGACAGGCCATGCCATTGGTTCATATATCCGAGCGCGGAGATTGACCAAAGCGGCGGTTGCACTTTGTCTGACCAGTCGCCCTATCCTTGATATTGCCCTGCAATACCGTTTTGATTCACAACAGACCTTTACCCGCGCGTTCAAAAAGCAGTTTTCCCAAACGCCTGCGTCTTATCGTCGTTCCGATAATTGGAATACTTTCGGCATTCGTCCGCCGATCCGGCTCGGCGCGTTTACCCTGCCACAGCCGCAGTTTATCACTCTGCCAGAAACGCAGCTGCTTGGGCTAACGCAAACCTATAACTGCCGTCTGGAGCAGATTTGTAACTTCCGTACGGAAATTCGCGTCCACTATTGGCGTCAGTTTTTGGGAGAAACGCGCTGCGTTCCCCCCGTGCTTTACGGGCTGCATCATTCACGGCCGAGCAAAGAGAAAGACGACGAGCACGAAGTCCTCTACACCACCGCGCTGGAGCCACAGTACCTGCCGGATGATGTCCACACTGGCGAACCCATTACGCTACCGGGCGGCGACTACGCGATGTTTGTTTTTGAAGGGCCAAACGACGAGCTACAAGACTTCATCATCACGCTGTATGACACCTGTCTGCCGACTTTCCAGCTCACGCGCCGCAAAGGGTTCGACGCCGAGCGTTTTCACCCCAGCCGTGATACAGACGGGGAAATACCCGCGATCATCCGCTGCGAGTATTTGATCCCCATCCAGCACCCAGAGCAGCTCTCAGCGCTGTAGCTCATCCAGTGCCGGGATATCCAGATGCGAGATATCTCCGGCCGTTTCCACCACCCATCCCGGTGCCAGCCACGGGCTTTGCTGATAATCGATGCGCGACAGAGAGCAGTTGCGCAGGCGCAGGCGCCGCTCAGCCGATGCGGGTAACCCCAGAACCGTACTCAGCAGGCAGCCCAGCGCCATCCCGTGGCTCACCAGCAGAGGACGACTTCCCGCAGGCAATGCCAGACAACGTTCCAGAACGCCGTGCATGCGCAATGCGACATCACTCATCGATTCACCTTCCGGGATGCGGCCATCGGGCGTGCCATCCACCAGCCCTTTACGCCACCCTTCTTCCTCGGCGGTCAGCGAGTCCAGATCGCGCGCTTCCAATACGCCCATGTTCAATTCACGTAACCCGGGCTCCAGGATTATCTGGCAATTACCACAAGATTTAGCGATGATTTCTGTCGTCTGACGCGTTCTTCCGAGATCGCTGGTAAAAATATGCGTAATCCCTAACGTCCTGATTCGTTCAGCAACTTGCTGTGCCTGTTGCTCACCTCTTGGCGTCAGCGCACTGTCCGATTGACCTTGAATACGTCGAGCCACATTCCATTCTGTTTCGCCGTGGCGAACAAGATATACCTGTAACATGGTTATTTTCCGTTATACTGCGTCAAATTAACTAAAGGTACGAAACTGTTATGTATCACGTTGTTGCTGCAACTACCAACCCGGCAAAGATTAAGGCTATTACACTGGCATTCACCGATGTCTTTGGTGCAGAAAGCTGCCGCATCGAAGGCGTTGACGTCGATAGCGGCGTCCCGCGTCAACCTCTTGGTTCTATCGAAACCCGTACTGGCGCCAGAAACCGCGTCATGATGGCACGCCAGGTGCGGCCGGAAGCCGATTTTTGGGTCGGTGTCGAAGCGGGCATTGAAGAAAGCATGACTTTCGCCTGGATGGTGATCGAAAACACCCACCTGCGTGGTGAATCACGCTCTGCAAGCCTGGTTCTTCCAGAAAGTATATTACATGGTATCCGTGAAGGGCGGGAATTAGGCGATGAAATGGAACGTTTGACGGGCGTTCAGAATATTAAACATAAAGGTGGTGCCATCGGCGTCTTCACCGACGGCAAACTGTCACGTACCAGCGTGTATCATCAGGCGCTGCTGCTGGCACTGGTGCCGTTTCATAATCCGATCTATCAGATTCCCGTTCAGGCCGCAAAACCGTAACGATTACACGTCGTCACCCAACGGTTTATCTGCCGACAGCAACTGCGCTTCCAGCCAGCTTTTTAACGCGGGGGGCGCGGCTTTCAGGCTATTTGAACCGCGCGTGATGGTCGCAATCCCTGCACCTAACTCGCTTTTCAGCTCACGCTGACTCATTTCACCCCGCATCAGTTCCTGCACAATTCTCACTCGCGTTCCCAACGCGGTACGCTCGTCCGGCGTCAGTAGCAGTTGGAGCAACGGCAATTGCAGATCTTCCGCAATAGACTGCTGCAATAGCGCGACAAAGCGCAACCAGTGCTCATTGTCTTGTTCAGAAAGTGCCGGGTCGATAAGCGATAACGGAGTCATAACGGGCTGCCATACTATTTAACTAGTACGGCAGCATAACACAATTTCAGGCAACGATCGCAACGCGGCGTCTCAATAACGCCGCTGCCATTCCGCATCCGTCAGCACATTGGCTGGCTGGTGAAGGAAATAACGATAGAAGACGTCATAGGCCAGCACATTTTTCACATATCCCCGTGTTTCCGAGAATGGAATACTTTCGATAAACGCAACGGGATCAATGCGCCCGGCGCTGTTTCTCAGCCAGGTATTCACCCGCGACGGCCCGGCATTATAAGCCGCGGAGGACAGAATCCGGTTACGGCCAAATGTCTGGTACACGTACTCCAGATAGCTCGTTCCCAGCAGAATATTGGTCTCAGGATCGAACAGCTGGCTGCTATTCGTATAGAACGTGATATTGCTCATTTTGGCAGTATGCTGCGCCGTCGCGGGCATCAACTGCATCAAGCCTGATGCGCCGACCGGAGAACGCGCTTTCGGGTTCCAGGCGCTTTCCTGACGAGCGATCGCCATCGCATAGCTTTGGCTAATGCCTTTCCCCTGCGTTTCACGGCGGAATTCGTCATTCCAGGCCAGCGGGAAACGCTCTTCCAGATGATCCCACAGCTTCGCGACAATTGTTGCCTGCACGCTCAAGTCAGCCCAGCGCTGTTCAAACGCATAGCGAGCCAGCGCTTCCTGCTGCGGTTTGCTGCGGTTCGCTACCAGCCCGACCCACTCGCTGCGCGCCAGATTATCCATCTGCCAGAACATCAATTCCCGCACGCGGGCGACTTCCGGTAGCTGGGACAGGGAAGGATCCGGTTTCACCGCCGTCATGATCGTAATGGGATAGCGCTCGTTGAGCTTCTGCGCTGCCGCCATAGGGTAGAACCCGCGCTCCTGCATCAGGCTGCGTAATAGCGTCTCGCCTTCCTGACGTTTGCCCTGTTCTAACAGCACCACCGCGCGCCAGTAGCGCCATTCGTCTTTCTGTAACGCCTCTGCCGGTAAGCGCGCCATCCAACTCGTTAGCCCCTGACGATCGCCTGCGCCCAGCGCCATGCGTACGCGACGTTCCAGCAAGGTCGTCGAGGTGCTCTGCCGCACTACGCCATCCCGCCACTGCGCCTGTTCTGACGTAGCATCGTTGCCCATCAATCGCCAGGCAATGGTTTCTTCCATCTCCTGACGCTCTGCGGCGCTCATTTTCTGCAAACGGACAATGACCGGCAGCATCGAACGGGCATTATCAGCATCCTGACGCGCCGTGCGCGTGAAGGCCGACAGCGTGACTTTTCGGGTGAAATCCGTTGGCCCGACGGTACGGGCGAAGCTCTCCAGCGAGTTTGGATCGTTCTGGAGTTTGAGCAGCGCATCGCCCATCGTTTTATAATCGTCAGGTAACTGCTTGATGAGGTAGCTCACCAGACTGCTGCTGCCTTCATCCATCGCCAGACGCGCGCGTTCCAGCGTCGTCAGCGGCGTCTGTTCGCCCGCTTGCTGCCAGACGGAGAAGAGTTTATCGCACACCGCAGGGAGCGAACGCCCAGTCAGCCAGATATCACGTGTAGCTTCCCACACGCCCTGACGCTGCCCGGTGGCCCACTGGGCATAATAAAAGTTACAGCGGGCGCTGACCGGTTTCGGCGGCTGCGGGCTAAATGCCAGCAGCCCGATCCAGTCCTGACGACGCGCCAGTTCATTCACAAAGCTGGTATTGAGATTACGAGCGGGCGGCAGCGTCGGATGCGTTGCCATAAACTGCCTCACCTGCGTCGCGCTGACCTGGCTCAGATCCTGCGTGAGAGAACGGTATTCAAGATAAGGATAAAGCGGGTAACTGCGCAGCGTCGGCATCAGCTGCGCTACCGTGTCCATCTGGTTGCTGTCCCATGCCTGCTTAACCTGCTGATAGCGCTGACGCTGTTCGTCCAGAGAATCCGCCAGCACGTGGCCGGAGGCCCCAGCCAAACATATCGCCGCAACGGCGTACCACCAATGACCCGCTTTCATCACCTGCATTAACCTCATCCGTTATCGAACTTGCTATCGGCATCCTTCATCGTATCGATACCCCTATCCTATCGGGCAGATCCAGTGTGGCACATCATGCCAGACAACGATACGTCGATCCGCAAACCGATTCTGAAATTCATCAGGCGGGCTGACCTCTCAGATCGGCCATGGCAAATCGCCGGATAGCTGGGATCGCGGACTGAAACCCGCTACACTTCATACTCAAAGTAATGCACTTAGAATAATCGATCCGCTGCCAGGGTATTGCCTTAGCAGCGATGTAGTATTAAGTAGCATCGTGCTACACATGGTCACCCGCTTATGGTGACAAATCATAGAGATAAGAGAGAGGCGAAGTCGCAACGTGGCTCAATATGTTTATACCATGCATCGCGTCGGTAAGGTCGTACCGCCGAAGCGTCACATTCTGAAAAACATCTCCCTCAGTTTTTTCCCCGGTGCCAAGATCGGCGTGCTGGGTCTGAACGGAGCCGGTAAATCAACGCTGTTGCGTATTATGGCTGGCATTGATACGGACATCGAGGGCGAAGCTCGCCCACAACCTGGAATCAAAATCGGCTATTTGCCGCAGGAACCACAGTTAAACACGGAGCACACCGTACGTGAATCCGTAGAAGAAGCGGTGTCTGAAGTCGTGACCGCACTGAAGCGTCTTGATGAAGTTTATGCGCTGTATGCCGACCCGGATGCAGATTTCGATAAACTGGCTGCCGAGCAAGGCAAGCTGGAAGAAATCATTCAGGCGCATGACGGTCATAACCTGAATAACCAGTTGGAGCGCGCCGCCGATGCGCTGCGCCTGCCGGAGTGGGATGCGAAAATCGCCAACCTGTCCGGGGGTGAACGTCGCCGCGTGGCCCTGTGCCGTCTGCTGCTGGAAAAGCCGGACATGCTGCTGCTCGACGAACCAACCAACCACCTGGACGCCGAATCCGTCGCCTGGCTGGAACGCTTCCTGCATGACTTCGAGGGTACCGTGGTAGCAATTACCCACGACCGTTACTTCCTCGATAACGTAGCGGGCTGGATTCTGGAGCTGGACCGCGGCGAAGGCATTCCGTGGGAAGGCAACTACTCTTCCTGGCTGGAGCAGAAAGATCAGCGTCTGGCACAGGAAGCTTCTCAGGAAGCGGCACGCCGTAAATCCATTGAGAAAGAGCTGGAGTGGGTGCGTCAAGGCGCTAAAGGCCGTCAGTCCAAAGGTAAGGCTCGCCTGGCACGCTTTGAAGAGCTGAACAACACGGAATACCAGAAACGTAACGAAACCAACGAACTGTTTATTCCGCCTGGTGCTCGCCTTGGCGATAAAGTGGTGGAAGTCACCAACCTCAGCAAATCTTACGGCGAACGCCAGCTCATCGACGGGCTTTCTTTCTCCGTACCGAAAGGTGCCATTGTCGGTATCATCGGCCCGAACGGCGCCGGTAAATCGACGCTGTTCCGTATGATGTCCGGTCAGGAGCAGCCAGATAGCGGCACGATTGAGCTGGGTGAAACAGTGAAACTGGCGTCAGTCGACCAATTCCGTGACGCGATGGACAACAGCAAAACCGTCTGGGAAGAAGTGTCCGGCGGGCAGGACATCATGCGTATCGGCAACACCGAAATGCCAAGCCGCGCTTACGTTGGCCGTTTCAACTTCAAAGGGGTTGATCAGGGCAAACGCGTTGGCGAGCTGTCCGGTGGTGAACGCGGCCGTCTACATCTGGCGAAGCTGTTGCAGGTAGGCGGCAACGTGCTGCTGCTCGATGAACCGACCAACGACCTGGATATCGAAACCCTGCGCGCGCTGGAAAACGCCCTGCTGGAATTCCCTGGCTGTGCCATGGTGATCTCGCATGACCGTTGGTTCCTCGACCGTATCGCCACACACATTCTGGATTATCAGGATGAAGGTAAAGTGGAATTCTTCGAAGGTAACTTTACCGAATACGAAGAATACAAGAAGCGTACGCTGGGCGCTGATGCGCTGGAACCACACCGCATCAAATACAAGAAGATCGCTAAATAAGCCGTCATCAAACGTGATAAACAAATGGCCCGCATTGCGGGCCATTTTTTTCCATACTCGTCATACTTACTTCATTTACCGGGAATCAGAACGTTTCCCAGTTTTGATTATCGCTGCCTTTGCTACTGGTCCCGGCAATCGCCATTGCTGGCGCTAGACGCGGTTGCGGCGTAGCCTTCGGCAAGGACGCTTTCAGTCTCTGAGCCACCCCAGCCAGCTTGAATACCGCGACAGCCTGCGTCAGACGCGCGGCCTGCTCTTCAAGTGACACGGCGGCGGCCGAAGCTTCCTGCACCAATGCCGCATTCTGCTGCGTCGCACTGTCCATTTCAGACACGGCCTGACTCACCTGCCCAATGCCACGGCTTTGTTCGTCGGAAGCGGAAGCAATTTCCCCCATGATGTCGGTCACGCTGACAACCGCGCGGACAATCTCACCCATGGTTGTGCCCGCCTGAGACACAAGCCCAGACCCCGTTTCCACCAGTCGGCTCGATTCGCCAATCAGCCCTTCAATCTCTTTCGCGGCCTGTGCGCTGCGCTGCGCCAAATTACGGACCTCACCCGCCACCACAGCAAAACCACGCCCTTGCTCACCCGCTCGCGCGGCCTCCACCGCCGCGTTCAGCGCCAGAATGTTGGTCTGGAAGGCGATGCTATTAATGACGGAAGTGATTTCAGAAATACGTCGTGAACTGGTGGAAATATCCTGCATGGTATCTACCACGTTCTTCACGATCTGCCCGCCCTTCTCCGCTTTTTCAGAAGCATTCTTCGCCAGTTGGCTGGCGTGATGGGCGTTGTCAGAGTTCTGTTTCACCGTTGCGGTCAGCTGTTCCATGCTCGCTGCGGTTTCCTCCAGCGCGGCCGCCTGCTGCTCGGTACGCGACGAGAGATCGACGTTACCCGCCGTAATTTCTGACGATCCCTGATAGATCGAATCCGCACCTTCGCGCACGATCGTCACCGTATCCGTCAGTTCCGCCTGCATGTTCTGGATATTCGTCCCCAGAATGCCGATTTCATTACGCCCCATCACCATCGGCGGCTGCGTCAGATCGCCTGCGGCAATCTTCTGGATACGCTCAACCAGTCTGTTGATTGGCGCGAGGATCACATTGCGCACCATGATGTAGGCCATGATCGCCATAATGATAGACAGGACAAATGAGCCCGCCATCATCCAGTAACCCAGCTTGGCATTCTCCGCCGCACGCAGGTTGATATCCTGCGCGGCTTTCGTGAGTTCACTCACCTTCTTGCGAACCGGAACACTGAACGCTTCATCTAGCTGACGGGCTAGCGTACTTTCCAGCGTAATCGTATCTTCAAACTCTCCGTCATTTGTCGCCTTCTGCATAGCCAGAATCGCTTTATCACGGTAGTCGGCATACGCCTTAAGAATTTCGCTATCCAGCGCGCTTTCACTCTCCAGTTTGTCTGGACGCGCGAGGTATTCATCCAGACGCTTCTGCGAGGCTCTGACTCTGCCAGCAGCCTGATCTGAAGCGGATTTAAAGACCTCGTGATCGCTAATACGGTTTGCTGCACCCGCCTGAATAAGCAGCAGTCTGGCAACGCGTAACTGATCGAGGCTGCTGCTGATACCGGCGCGGATATCAGACAACTCATTAGCCTTATCGAGTGAATCATTACTCTGCTTTAAAAAATAACTCGCTGTGCCAATAGAAAGCGCAAATAAAATCAGGATAATTGAAAAAAGAGTAATAAATAACGAAACGAGACGTATATTGTTGATGTAACTCAACTTCTCTTTTTGAATAGACATCGGTTGCATTCTCATTTTCACCATCACTGGTATACATTATCTCTGCCATTACAGGTGCGACAGAGCCCAGATATCACTGTGACAATAACGCCACGCAGGACAAACCTTTCATAAAAAAGTCAAAAGGAACCAGAAGTGTTATCGGCATTTCCAATTTAAAACGTACCTAAAATAAGTTGATAGAAATCACGTTTCAATAAAAATTAAAATATACCCATAAAAATGAAACAAAGATATTGTACGCACGGCATCACGGCTGATTTTTCAAAAACGTTGAGTAATCGTCCAACGCCCGATGTTGTAAAACAAAGTCGATAAAACACGCCAGCGCGGGCGAATTCAGTTTGCGGCTGGGATACACCAGATAAAGTTCATTAGCTTCCACCTGCCAATCCGGCAAGACCCTGACCAGCTTCCCGGAAACCGCTTCATCCAGACAGAGAAAATCCGGCAATAACGTAATGCCAGCCCCCGCCATGGCGCACTCGCGGGCGTAAAGCAGGTTATCCGTGATATGCGCCTCGGGCAGTAACCAGCGATAAAGCTCAGAACCGCGATGAAGAAGCCACTCCGTCCAGGCATGATGTGCGATACAGCGGTGCTGTTGGAGCTGCTGTGGATGGAGCAATGCCGGATGCCGCGCCAGATAGTCAGGCGACGCCAGCAAATAGCGGGGAGTCTGCCCAAGCGAACGCCCGATCAGTGAAGAGTCATGCGGTTTACCAGTACGAAAAGCGACATCAAAACCTTCTTGAACCAGATCGATCACCTCATCTGAAATCAGCACATCCAGCGATACCGCCGGAAAGCGCTGCTGAAACTCGGCCGTAAGCCGCGCCAGCAGCGTGGAACCGAATCCCGCCGGGCTGGTGATACGCAGCCGCCCGCTGGGATTATCACGCAAGCGCTGTATGGCAAGATCGGCACGCTCGCTGGCTTGCAGCATTTCCTGACAGTGAATCAGGTAGCGCTCGCCTGCAAACGTCAGATTGAGCTGGCGCGTCGTGCGATTCAACAACCGCAGGCCAATCTGCTGTTCAAGCTGGCTAATGCGCAGGCTCAGGCTGGATTTTGCCAGCCCTGCCTTTCGCGCCGCCTGCGTGAAACTGCCACACTCGGCCACCAGCGCAAACAGCGCCATATCCTGCAATTGTTTAAACATGATTGTTCACCTTAGACGAACACTGCATTATTTATTGTCCATCTTATCAGCCCTATCACCGTGTTCTACACTTGGTTTTATGCAAAAAAACATGCCTTACTCAAAAACATGTCTTATTCACAAGACTGCATTCTGAAAATACTGAGGAACAGACCATGACCGCTCATGCGATAGCCGTTGATCCACAACAGCCAGAAAACTTCATTGCCATCACTCAGGACATTCCTGAACCCGGCGAATACGATCTGTTGGTCGGCGTAAAAGCCATTTCCGTCAATCCCGTAGATACCAAAGTCCATGCTGGGTTACGTCAGAATGGATTACAGCAGCCCCGAATTCTCGGCTGGGATGCCAGCGGCATCGTGCTGAAAACCGGCAGCGCCGTGAGCGACCTTCAGGTAGGCGATGAAGTCTGGTACGCCGGCGACATCACCCGTCCCGGCAGCAACACCACTCATCAGCTGATTGATTCACGTATCGTTGCGCGTAAGCCTGTGTCTCTGGACTGGGCAGCCGCAGCCGCACTGCCGCTCACGGCACTGACCGCATGGGAAGGATTGTTCGAACACCTGAAAATACAGCAGGCCGACAGCGAGAAAACGCTGTTGATTATCGGTGGCGCGGGCGGCGTAGGATCCCTTGCGATTTCTCTGGCAGCACTGCGCAGTTCAGTGAACATCATCACTACCGCGTCGCAGCCTGACTCGGCAGAGTGGTGCCGCCAACGCGGTGCACATAAGGTCGTAGATTACCGCAATCTGGTCGAGTCTCTGGCAAAAGAAGGGATCAAACAGGTCGATTACATTTTCTGCCTGAACGATACGGACGGGCACTGGGATGCCATCAGCAAACTGATCGCACCAATGGGCCACATTTGCACCATCGTAGAAAACAAAAACCCGCTCGACCAAACGGCGTTGAAACTCAAGAGCGCAGCGCTGCACTGGGAATTAATGTTTACCCGCAGCATGTTCACCACGCCGGATATCGCCGAACAGGGGAATATTTTGCACGAAGTCGCACAGCTGGTGGATGCAGGAAAACTTCAGGGAACCGCCAGCGAAACGCTGCAAGGATTAACGGTAGACACGCTGAAGCAGGCTCACGATAAAGTGCTGGAAGGGCATATGCGCGGCAAGATCGTTATCGCGCTGTAATAACGCAATCAGCCCCTTACGGGGCTGATTAATAACTCACGGCTCAATCACACATCAGAACAGCAGACGGGCACGAATAGTACCTGGAATCGCCTTCATCAGTTGCAGCGCCGTTTGCGCGCCGTCGGTTTCGACATCAATGACCACATAACCAATTTCAGGTGTCGTTTGCAGATACTGCGCGGCAATGTTAATGCCCTGCTCAGCAAAGATCTGGTTAATTTTGGTAATAATGCCAGGACGATTTTCATGGATGTGCAGCAGGCGGCTGGCGCGTGCGCCATGAACAGGCAGCGACACTTCCGGGAAATTCACCGCAGACAGCGTAGACCCGTTGTCTGAATATTTCGCCAGTTTTCCGGCCACTTCATCACCGATGTTTTCCTGCGCTTCCTGCGTAGAACCACCGATATGCGGCGTTAGCAGCACGTTGTCAAACTCGCACAGCGGCGACAGGAATGGATCGCTGTTGGTCGCAGGTTCCTGTGGGAACACGTCAATGGCCGCACCAGACAGATGCTTGCTGCTCAGCACTTCGCACAGAGCAGGAATATCAACTACCGTACCACGAGCAGCGTTAATCAGGATGGAACCCGGCTTCATCAGCGCCAGCTCTTCTGCACCCATCATATTCTGCGTGCTGTCATTTTCCGGCACGTGCAGGCTCACGACGTCGCTCATATTCAGCAGGTCGGACAGGTGGCGCACCTGCTGAGCATTACCCAGCGGTAATTTACTTTCGATATCATAGAAGTAAACGTGCATGCCCAAGCTTTCAGCCAGAATACCCAACTGAGTACCGATATGACCGTAGCCGATGATCCCCAGCTTTTTGCCGCGCGCTTCAAACGAGCCGACAGCCAGTTTGTGCCAGATACCACGGTGCGCTTTCGCGTTCGCCGCCGGGATACCGCGCAGCATCAGCAGCATTTCGCCGATCACCATTTCTGCCACGGATCGGGTATTGGAAAACGGTGCGTTAAATACTGGGATACCGCGTTTGGTCGCGGCCGACAGATCAACCTGATTAGTCCCGATACAGAAACACCCTACTGCGATCAGTTTTTCCGCAGCAGCAAAAATCTCTTCTGTCAGATGGGTACGCGAGCGAATACCCACAAAGTGCGCATCGCGGATGGAAGCTTTCAACTCCTCAGGATCCAGCGCGCCCTTATGGAACTCAATGTTGGTGTAACCGGCTGCACGCAGGTTATCCAGCGCGCTCTGGTGCACGCCTTCCACTAACAGAAACTTAATCTTGTCTTTTTCCAGTGATACCTTTGCCATTTCCCGACCTTATTTTCAGACTTCAAATGTGACAGAGTGCTAAATAGCCTCTGCCAACATAACAAAAATTACGCAGTCAGCAATACAAACGATTGCTTCGCCCGAATCACGCCACAGAGAGGCGCGCCTGATTTATGGCAAAAAATATTGCCAAAGATGTGCATCGCCATATCGACGATAAATAAAATAAGAAAATGTGATATTAAGTACCAAAAATGAGCCGTTAACTAAATAGATTTTTTTAGCTAAAAAATTTCTGACGTGGACGTTCACCACGTCAGAACGATCTCGTACTCATTTGACGACGGTTTTTACCCCATCAGCCGTGCCGACTAATGCGACATCCGCGCCGCGGTTAGCGAACAGCCCAACGGTCACCACGCCGGGGATACCGTTGATGTGGTTTTCTACTGCGACCGCATCCATGATATTCAGGTTGTGCACATCCAGAATGACGTTGCCGTTATCCGTCACGACGCCCTGACGGTAGACCGGCTGCCCGCCCAGCTTCGCCAGTTCGCGAGCCACGTAAGACCGCGCCATCGGAATCACTTCAACTGGCAGCGGGAATTTACCCAGTACATCAACCTGCTTGGATGCATCAACAATGCAAATGAACTGGCGCGACAGTGCCGAAATGATTTTCTCGCGGGTCAGCGCCGCACCACCGCCTTTAATCATCTGCATGTGGCCGTTGATCTCATCCGCACCATCGACATAAACATCCAGCGAATCTACCTCATTGGCGTCAAAAACGGGGATACCCAGACTTTTCAGCTTTTCCGTTGAGGCATCCGAGCTGGAAACCGCGCCTTTGATTTGATGTTTTATCGAACCCAGCGCATCAATAAAGTGCGCTGCCGTCGATCCGGTTCCTACTCCCACAATGGTGTCCGGGCGGACGTAGTCGAGCGCTGCCCATCCCACTGCTTTTTTCAGTTCATCTTGCGTCATAATCTGCTTCTGGCCTGTAGAATCGATATACGAAAACGTGTGCGTATTATAGAACATGCTCGTTGTAGAAAGCGTGCAAATTCACTTCACCGCCGATGCATTATTTCATGCGCCCCATTTCACACCTACCCTGCTGAATCGTGATTGCGCACAACAGCCAAAATAAGATTTCTGCATGGCAAATCAGCAAAATGTGGCATAGTGAAAAAAAACAGACTCATTCAGAGGATTTTGACTTTCATGAAACGCCCGGACTATCGAACGCTTCAGGCTCTGGATGCCGTCATCCGCGAGCGTGGTTTTGAGCGCGCCGCCCAAAAATTGTGTATTACCCAATCTGCCGTTTCGCAGCGAATCAAACAGCTGGAAAACCTGTTCGGCCAGCCGCTATTAGTCAGAACCATTCCCCCCCGCCCGACGGAACAAGGGCAGAAGCTACTGGCGCTGCTGCATCAGGTTGAGCTGCTGGAAGAAGAGTGGCTGGGAAATGAAACCAATAGCGATATCCCGCTGCTGCTGTCGCTGGCGGTGAACGCCGACAGTCTGGCAACCTGGCTGCTGCCCGCATTACAGCCAGTGCTGGTCGATTCACCGATTCGCCTTAACTTGCAGGTAGAAGATGAAACGCGCACGCAGGAAAGGCTGCGCCGGGGTGAAGTGGTGGGTGCAGTGAGTATTCAGTCACAGCCGCTGCCGAGCTGTCTGGTGGATAAACTGGGCGCACTGGATTATCTGTTTGTGGCCTCTCCGACCTTTGCCGCCCGCTATTTTCCCAATGGCGTGACGCGTTCGGCGCTGCTGCGCGCACCTGCGGTCGCCTTCGACCATCTGGATGATATGCATCAGGCTTTTTTACAGCAAAACTTTGATTTATCGCCGGGCAGCGTTCCCTGCCACATCGTGAATTCGTCGGAAGCCTTTGTACAACTGGCTCGACAAGGCACGACCTGCTGCATGATCCCACATCTGCAAATCGAGAAAGAATTGGCCAATAACGAGTTAGTCGATCTGACGCCGGGGCTGTTTCAGCGTCGGATGCTCTACTGGCACCGCTTCGCGCCGGAAAGCCGGATGATGAGAAAAGTGACGGACGCCCTGCTCTCGCACGGTCATCAGGTACTGCGGCAGTCATAACGTACTGAGAAGATGAGACTGAAGTCATGATAAAAAACAACAGGCCTGACTAAGCAGGCCTGTTGTTCTCATCACGGTTTACACCACAATGGCTTAAGGTTTTCGCTACGGCGTACGCTGTAGCTCAAACACGACATCCACCTGATCGTCAAAGTGAATGGTTTGTTGTTCATAAGTTTGCGCCGCTTCGCTTTGCACCGCCGCGTCTGCCGTTTTAAACATCCGCGCCATTGGCATCGGCTGATAATTGGCAACGTGGTAGCGAACGCTATAAATCGGCCCCAGCTTGGCGTTAAAGCCCTGCGCCAGCGCGGCAGCCTGACTTGTCGCCTGCTCAATAGCTTTCTTGCGCGCTTCATCACGATAGGCTTCTGGATTGGCAACGCCTAATTCTACCGTGCGAATCTCATTCAGCCCCGATTTCAACGCCCCATCCAGCAGTTCATTCAGTTTGTCTAACTGGCGCAGCGTCACTTCCACCTGACGCACGGCACGATAGCCTTTCAGCACTGAACCGCCCGTTTTCAGATAGTCATATTCTGGCTGTGTGCGTAAATTGGCGGCATTAATATCTTTTTTCTCAATGCCATTTTTACCCAGAAAATCAAAATATTGTGCAACACGGGCATCAACCTGCTTTTTCGCTTCCGCCGCATCCTTCGATGACACGCTGACTTCGATCGCCAGACGTGCGATATCCGGCGTCGCATCTACGCTGGATGTCCCTGACGTCACGATATGCGGACCATCCGGCAGTTCCGCAGCCTGAGCGGCCATCGACATACCGCCCAATCCTACCGCAGCGGCCAGCGCCAGTGCATTTAGCTTCATCATACCTCGCTTCACACTCTCTCCTTACTTATGTTTCGTCACGCATGTGGTCCAGCAGATTTTTCCTGCTTCGGCACAGTACGTTCCAGAATGAAAGATACAAGAAGGGTATCTTTTACCAGATAACATAACGTATTACCGACTCCACACAATATAGGTGAATTTCTGAAACGTAGCGTAAGGTGATGTCATTTATTTCCAACCATTATTGCCAGCCGTGCCGCGCCAGCTGTAAGGCAATGCCCCACATCACCACGCCGACAAAAAAGTTGATGACCCGCTGTACCCGAGGCGTATTCAGCCACGGTGCCAGCCAGGCAGCCAAGAGCGCCAGCGCAAAGAACCAGGTGAAAGACGCGGTCATCGTCCCCAGCGCAAACCAGCTCCGGGCATCATCCGCAAACTGGCTCCCTAGACTCCCCAGCACCACAAAGGTGTCCAGATAGACGTGCGGATTCAACCAGGTCACGGCCAGCATGGTAGCAATAATGCGCCAACGGCTTTGTTTCATCACCTCGGCGCTGGCGAGCATAATATTTTTGCTGAAGGCCGTTTTCATCGCTCCCCAGCCGAACCAGAGCAGGAACGCAACACCGCCCCAGGTTACTGCTGCCAGCAATAGCGAAGACTGACTAAGCAGTGCGCTGCCGCCAAAAATACCGGCGGTAATCAACACCATATCGCTCAAAGCACATAACAGCGCCACCATCAGGTGGTACTGCCGGCGAATTCCCTGATTCATCACAAACGCATTCTGCGGCCCCAAAGGCAAAATCATCGCCGCCCCCAACAGAACGCCCTGCAAATACACCGCCCACATACTTCTCTCCTACCCCGTTTGTTGTTATCGCGGAGGAGTTTATGGAAGCCGATTAAATAAGTGAAATTGAATATTCTAACGCTACATTAGCTAAGCTAATGTGCTGAAGGCGGGTAAAAGCGAGGTTGAATGAGAAGGCGATTTCTGATGATGCACCATGCCAATGTCAGGACATGGTGCCTATTTGGGTGCTTATATCAGCGAGTTTATTCTGGCTGTTTCGCTACGGGTTGTACGTCTACAGATGGTACGTTATGCAGGTGCACGTCCATTTGCGGATAAGGAATGCCAATACGGTGCTCATCCAGCACGCGTTTAAAGCTTTCCAGCAGATCCCAATACACCGCCTGCGCGTTGCCGTTGGTTGTCCACACCCACACCACAAAATTCAGTGATGACGCTGCCATTTCATTCAGGCGGATCGTGACGCCCTTGTCGTGCTGGATACGTTCATCCGCCGCGACAATATCGCCCAGCAGCTTTTTCACCACGTCGATATCGGCATCATAAGCCACACCGACAATAATTTCGGTACGGCGATCTGGCTCACGTGAACTGTTGATGATGTTACCAGCAATGATTTTGCCATTCGGCACCACGATAATTTTGCCGTCAGAGGTACGCAGCGTCGTCGAGAAGATCTGCACCTGTGTGACCGAGCCAGACACGCCGCCTAAGTCCACCCATTCGCCGGTACGGAAAGGTCGGAAAATCACCAGCAAGACACCCGCAGCAAAGTTGGCTAACGACCCCTGCAATGCCAGACCAACAGCCAAGCCTGCCGCACCCAGCACGGCAATGACCGATGCCGTCTGCACGCCAACCCGACTCAATACTGCAATCAGCGTGAACGCGATAATGCCATAGCGCACCAGCGCAGAGAGGAAATCAGCCACGGTAGAATCGATAGACCGGCTAATCATCAATTTATTGATAGTGCCGGAAACGATCCGAGCGATCACCAGACCAACGATGAGGATCACTAATGCGGCGACAATATTCACGGCATACTGCAAAAACAAGTTCTGATGCGTCACCAACCAGTTCCCCGCCTGATCCAGACTCGTATTAAGTTCTTCCATTTGAAAGCTCCTGTTTTTTAATCACTGGGAAAGCATAACGCCCATCACTTAAAGCGCAACATTACCACCAAAAATTAAGGCTCCCGTAGGAGCCTTAGCATCAAATCATGTTTACGTCGTCTGTCTTACAGCACATCAACAGCGTTAAGCTCTTTGAAGGCTTGTTCCAGACGCGTCACCATGCTTGCCTGAGCGGCACGCAGCCACACACGCGGGTCATAGTATTTCTTGTTTGGCTGGTCTTCGCCTTTCGGGTTACCCAATTGGCCTTGCAGATAAGCTTCGTTATCTTTGTAGTACTTCAGGATACCTTCCCACGTTGCCCACTGGGTGTCGGTATCGATGTTCATTTTCACCACGCCGTAGCTAACGGAATCTTTGATTTCCTGCGCGCTTGAACCAGAACCACCGTGGAACACGAAGTCCAGGCTGTTGTGCGGCAGGTTATGTTTCTTGGAAACATATTCCTGAGAATCACGCAGGATGGTTGGAGTCAGCTTCACGTTACCTGGCTTGTAGACGCCGTGTACGTTACCGAAAGAGGCAGCGATGGTGAAACGTGGGCTGATCGCGTTCAGTTTGGTGTACGCGTAGTCAACGTCTTCTGGCTGAGTGTACAGAGCAGAAGCGTCCATGTGGCTGTTATCCACGCCGTCTTCTTCACCACCGGTACAACCCAGTTCGATTTCCAGGGTCATATCGATTTTGGCCATACGCGCCAGATACTTAGAACAGATTTCGATGTTCTCTTCCAGAGACTCTTCAGACAGATCGATCATGTGAGAAGAGAACAGAGGTTTGCCAGTAGCCGCGAAGTGTTTTTCACCCGCGTCCAGCAGGCCATCGATCCACGGCAGCAGTTTCTTGGCACAGTGGTCAGTGTGCAGAATGACCGGAACACCATAATGCTCAGCCATTTGGTGAACATGATGAGCGCCAGAAATCGCCCCCAAAATTGCCGCCTGCTGGCCTTCTGCTTTCAGACCTTTACCCGCGATGAATGCTGCACCGCCGTTAGAGAACTGAACGATGACCGGCGCGCGTACTTTGGCTGCGGCTTCCAGAACAGCATTGATTGAGTCGGTACCGACACAGTTCACTGCTGGCAAAGCGAATTGGTTTTCTTTTGCTACTGCGAAAACTTTCTGAACGTCATCACCAGTGATGACACCGGGTTTTACGAAATCAAAAATTTTAGACATGTTACGTGTCCCGTTTCGTTGGCCGTGGAGGGGTTAGAGAGATCGATGTTAAATCGACAGGCTGTCTCGACACGCTATGGCATAACGGCATGCCGAGACAACCACAGGAAAGGGAAAAAGCAGCCCTTACCTTAAATTACTGCTTGGCGCGTTCTTCCAGCATAACCACTGCTGGCAGTTTTTTCCCTTCAACGAACTCCAGGAATGCACCACCACCGGTAGAAATGTAGGAGATTTTGTCAGCAATACCAAACAGATCGATCGCAGCCAGCGTATCGCCGCCGCCTGCGATAGAGAATGCTTCGCTATCTGCGATCGCACGGGCAATGGTCTCGGTTCCTTTACGGAAGTTCGGGAATTCGAAGACGCCAACCGGGCCATTCCACAGGATGGTCTTGGCATTCTTCAGAATTTCAGCCAAACGCTCAGCGGAAACATCACCCAGATCCAGAATCTGCTCTTCGTCTTTGATTGCTGTAACAGACTTCAGCGTTGCGGCTGCAGTTTCAGAAAATTCTGACGCAACACGCACATCGCTCGGTACAGGAATATCACAGGTTTCCAACAGCTTTTTCGCTTCAGGAATCAGGTCAGCTTCGTACAGGGATTTACCCACGTTGTGGCCTTGTGCAGCAACGAAGGTGTTAGCGATACCGCCACCGACGATCAGCTGATCGGCGATTTTAGACAGGGAATCCAGCACGGTCAGCTTGGTGGAGACTTTAGAACCACCGACAATAGCGACCATCGGACGTGCTGGTTCGCTCAATGCTTTACCCAGCGCTTCCAACTCACCAGACAGCAGCGGGCCCGCACAGGCGATAGGCGCAAATTTACCCACGCCGTGAGTGGAAGCCTGCGCACGGTGTGCAGTACCGAATGCGTCCATCACGAACACATCGCACAGCGCCGCGTATTTCTTGGACAGGACTTCGTCGTCTTTCTTCTCGCCTTTGTTAAAGCGAACGTTTTCCAGTACAACCAGCTCGCCTTCGGCGACATCAACACCATCAAGATAGTCTTTCGCCAGACGTACAGGAGAAGACAGTTTCTCTTTCAGGTAGTCAACAACAGGCAGCAGAGAAAATTCTTCGTTGTATTCGCCTTCGGTCGGACGTCCCAGGTGGGAAGTGACCATAACGCGAGCGCCTTGTTTCAGAGCGATTTCGATGGTCGGCAGAGAGGCACGGATGCGCGCATCAGACGTCACTTTCCCTTCTTTTACTGGTACGTTCAGATCCGCACGAATAAGAACACGTTTACCAGCCAGATCCAGATCGGTCATCTTAATTACAGACATGGTGAATCCTCTTGTTGATTCTCTTTTAAAGTTGCTTGAGCGAGATAGCGACCCCTGATCGCCACCGTCGTACTAGAAACCGCAGGCTGCCATCGCCCGTGTTGTGTCCAACATCCGGTTGGCAAAGCCCCATTCGTTATCGCACCAGACCAATGTTTTAATCAGATGCTGACCACTGACCCGTGTCTGCGTGCCGTCAACAATGGCACTGTGCGGATCGTGGTTAAAATCAGCTGACACTAATGGCAATTCAGTATAATCAACTATACCACGAAACGACTCATGCGCTGATTTTTGCAATAGTGCATTAATTTCATTCACGTTTACGGCTTTCCTGACGCTAACACTCAGGTCAATTGCCGTGACGTTAATCGTCGGCACCCGCACCGAGATCGCCTCAAAACGATCGACAAACTGTGGAAAAATACGGGTGATCCCCGCCGACAGTTTGGTATCTACCGGAATGATCGACTGGCTGGCGGCTCGTGTACGCCGCAGATCGTGATGATAAGCATCGATCACCGGCTGATCGTTCATTGATGAGTGAATCGTCGTCACCGTACCATTTTCGATGCCGAAGGCATCATCCAGCAGTTTGATCACCGGGATAATGCAGTTGGTCGTACAGGACGCATTGGAAACAATACGATGCCCATGCTCCAACTGATGGTGATTGACGCCAAACACTACCGTGGCATCCAGATCCGTCGTTCCCGGATGAGAAAACAGCACTTTCTTTGCGCCTGCCGCCAGATGGGCTTCCCCATCTTCCCGGCTGCCGTAGACACCGCTGCAATCCAGCACGATATCGACACCGAGTTCTCGCCAGGGCAACTGCTGAATTTCTACCTGATGCAACAGGCGAATACAGTCATCGCCAATATAAAGCTGATCGCACTCCTGACGCACATCCCACGAAAAACGGCCGTGGCTGGAATCATACTTGAGCAAATGCGCCATGCCTTCCGCGCTCGCCAGCTCGTTAATCGCCACAACGGCAATCTCAGCTCGGCGGCCTGATTCATACAACGCACGTAAAACACTGCGGCCGATGCGGCCAAAACCGTTTATCGCAATACGGATCGTCATGGCGTTCTTTGTGGTTCCTTGTGTCATGGCAGGGTTACCCAGCGCATAGGATATACCCTTCTTAGACACCAGAGAACCCCTGGCTAAACGCCGTCAGCACCACAACTGAAACGCTTCAGCTAGAATAAACGAATTAACGCATAAAAGAAATATTCTCGTCTGGCACACGCCAGAAGAGTGACCTGCGTCATAAAAATGAAAAAACGGTGTCTGGGGAGCAGACAACGCGCATCAAGAGGGAAGTTAAATTCAAGATGAAAAAAAGCCGCCAGCGTTAGCTGACGGCTTCTCATATCGGGGTTAACGCGGCGTGATTACTTCAGCAATGCCTGCGCTTTTTCGACCACGTTATCGACCGTAAAGCCGAATTCTTCGAACAGCAGTTCAGCCGGAGCCGATTCGCCGAAGCTCGTCATGCCGACAATTGCGCCGTTCAGGCCAACATACTTGAACCAGTAGTCCGCGATACCCGCTTCAATCGCCACGCGCGCCGATACTGCTTTCGGCAGCACCGCTTCACGGTAGGCCGCATCCTGCTTGTCAAACGCATCCGTAGACGGCATCGACACCACGCGTACCTTGCGGCCTGCGGCAGTCAGCTTGTCATACGCCCCGACAGCCAGTTCGACTTCAGAACCGGTGGCAATCAGGATCAGCTCAGGCTGGCCGTCGCTGTCTTTCAGCACGTAGCCGCCTTTCGCCACGTTCGCCAGCTGCTCGGCGGTACGTGACTGCTGTGCCAGATTCTGACGGGACAGGATCAGCGACGTCGGGCCATCCTGACGCTCAATGGCGTATTTCCACGCCACCGCCGTTTCCACCTGGTCTGCCGGACGCCAGTTGCTCATGTTCGGCGTCACGCGCAGGCTGGCCAGCTGTTCAACCGGCTGGTGCGTCGGGCCGTCTTCGCCCAGACCGATGGAGTCGTGGGTGTAAACGTAGATGCTGCGGATTTTCATCAGCGCGGCCATACGCACGGCGTTACGCGCGTATTCCACGAACATCAGGAAGGTCGCGGTGTACGGCACAAAGCCACCGTGCAGCGCAATCCCGTTGGCAATCGCCGTCATGCCGAATTCGCGCACGCCGTAGTGGATGTAGTTGCCCGCGTGGTCTTTATCCAGCGATACCGAGCCGGACCAGATGGTCAGGTTACTCGGTGCCAGGTCGGCAGAGCCGCCCAGGAATTCTGGCAGCAGCTTGCCGTAGGCTTCCAGCGCGTTCTGTGAGGCTTTGCGGCTGGCGATTTTCGCCGGATTGGCCTGCAAATCGTCGATAAATTTCTGTGCGTCCGCCTGCCAGTTGGCCGGCAGTTCACCGCCGGTGCGGCGTTTGAACTCGGCAGCCAGTTCCGGGTACGCGCTGGCGTAGGCGGCAAACGCCTCGTCCCAGGCCGCTTCCTTACGCTGACCGGCCGGTTTGGCATCCCAGGCCGCATAAATGTCAGCCGGGATCTCAAACGGTGCATACGCCCAGCCCAGCTGTTCGCGGGAGGCCGCTACTTCTGCATCGCCCAGCGGCGCGCCGTGGGAGTCGTGCGTACCGGCCTTGTTCGGTGAACCGAAGCCAATCACGGTTTTGCACATCAGCAGCGATGGCTTGTCGGTCACCAGCTGAGCTTCGCCGATGGCGCGTTTGATGGCGTCTGCATCGTGGCCGTCCACGCCGCGCACGACGTGCCAGCCGTAGGCTTCAAAGCGGGCCGCGGTATCGTCGGTAAACCAGCCTTCAACGTGGCCGTCGATGGAGATGCCGTTGTCATCATAAAACGCGGTCAGTTTGCCGAGCTTCATGGTGCCGGCCAGCGAGCAGACTTCGTGGGAAATCCCTTCCATCATGCAGCCGTCGCCCAGGAAGGCGTAGGTGTGATGGTCGACAATCTCGTGGCCCGGACGGTTGAACTGGGCCGCCAGCGTGCGCTCGGCAATCGCCATACCGACCGCGTTGGCAATCCCCTGACCCAGCGGGCCGGTGGTGGTTTCGACGCCGGCAGTGTAGCCGTATTCCGGGTGACCCGGAGTTTTGGAGTGCAGCTGGCGGAAGTTCTTCAGTTCTTCAATCGGCAGGTCGTAGCCGGAGAGATGCAGCAGGCTGTAAATCAGCATGGACGCGTGGCCATTGGACAGCACGAAGCGGTCGCGGTTGGCCCAGTTGGGGTTGGCCGGATTATGGTTGAGGTAATCGCGCCACAGCACTTCGGCGATATCGGCCATGCCCATCGGTGCGCCCGGGTGACCGGATTTGGCTTTCTGCACCCCATCCATGCTCAGCGCGCGGATAGCATTGGCAAGTTCTTTACGAGAGGACATGCTTGACTCCAGATCGGATTGAACGACTGCCCTTCCTGTAAAACAAATAAAAATCAATAAGTTAAACAAGAATGACAAAATAAATATGATTACAAATGTACATGAAAAATGTAGCGAATGCACATGGAACCGTGAGCAAAAAACAGGGATTTATCGGCTGACGAATCAATGGCAGTTCTTTTACCAATTGTGCAGTTGATTACAGCGCTATACGCGATGTTTTCTAGTGGGTTTACCTTTATTCGACGCACCTTTTCGGAACGCCCCAGAAACAAAATACATCGCCTACGGGCTACCGTAAAAATACAAATCAGATTTTCCGATCTATTTCTCAATGTCGTTTTCGGGTAGTTTATAGCCGATTTTCTTTCGTACTAAAAACAAACACAATCGTAGGGAGATGATTTTTATGGTAATTCGTTCTTCTGTGCTGGCGCTGTGTGTCGCAACGTTGCTGACCGGTTGCCAGAACTTAAACACTAATACCTTAATGCAATCCGGTGCTCAGGCGTTTCAGGCGGCAACGCTCAGCGATGCTGATGTTAAATCACTCAGCAATCAGTCCTGTGAGCAAATGGATAAAGAGGCAAAAATTGCCCCTGCCGACAGCAAGTACACACAGCGCCTGAATAAAATTGCAGATGCACTGGGTCATGACATCAACGGTACACCAGCCAACTACAAGGTTTATCTGACAAAAGACGTTAACGCCTGGGCAATGGCTAACGGCTGTATCCGGGTGTACAGCGGCCTGATGGACATGATGAACGACAATGAAGTGGAAGGCGTTCTCGGCCACGAAATGGGCCACGTTGCGCTGGGGCACACGCGTAAAGCGATGCAGGTGGCCTATGCTGCGACTGCTGCTCGTACTGCTATCGCCTCCGCGGGTGGTGTCGCGCAGTCCTTGTCAGAATCTCAGTTAGCCGATCTGGGCGAAAAACTGGTTAATTCCCAGTTCTCTCAAACGCAGGAAACGCAGGCCGATGATTACTCCTTTGATTTGCTGAAGAAACGCGGCATCAATCGGGAAGGTCTGGCAAGCAGCTTTGAGAAACTCGCCAAACTTGATGCGGGCCATGAGAGCAGCATGTTTGATTCCCACCCTTCATCTGAAGGGCGCGCCAAACACATCCGTGAGCGCATTGCTGCCGAGAAGTAACCTCGCGTTCTGATAACTCACAAAGCAGACACACCGCGGGCAATTGAAAAAATCTCAATTGCCCGCTAGTCATCCGACCACTATCATCCCCGTCGTATTCGCTGTAAGCTGTCATGCAATTGCCATCTTTAATCTCACCATCGTCATGATGATAGGATTTAAGAATTAATCGATAATAAATAGATAGCTATTTTCAATCGCACTAATTTTTCGTTCTCTTTTTAAGAAACGATACTCAGTGGATTTCCAGACGCGGAAAAGCAGTAATCCACGAATGCGGCGACATACCGACAAACAGGCAACCACGATTAGTCCAGAGACCAACGTCTCAATCAGCAAGAATCTTGGGGTAACCCCCTGTATTTAAAGATAGAAATAAAACAGTAAATCAAGCATACTATGTTAAACCAATAAAATTTTTTCCAGTTCGATCATATAGATATATGATAAACCCTGTTGTCTCTTCCGCAGGTTTCTCTAGAGGCTCCACCTTTTAGCGATTTAACAGCATTTCAGGATCGCGATTTCTTAATAACTGGATAACATCAGCGGCAATTATTGGTTTGTGGCCACCTTCAGACAATAAACTCATATGTGTTAAAAATCATGGATGTGAGAATTTTCAGTAAATGCAATTTTACCACGGTAGGATTACGGGAAATCCTATCCAGTATCCCTATGCTCTCGATAAAGCCCGTCAACAGGTTTACGCTGCAGCAAGGCAAGAAAAAATGTATTTTCATCATTGACGGTAGCAGTGAAGGCTTTGAGGAATACTATGAGTCGATAAGAACTCACTTTTATAATATGGCGTCGTCATTCGTTATCATCAATAATTCCCCCAATCACCCTCCCGTGTGTATTGACGAAAAAACGATTCTTATTTCAAAGTCAGCTGCCATCGATTCTTTTTATAAATTACTCGATTTCGTCCACCTTCACGATCGCCGTTTATTCAGTCCCGTCAGGTTGTCAAAGTCTGAATATGCCGTATTCCAACACTGGTGTGCAGGCTACACGGCGGAAGCGATTGCCGATATCATCGGATTAAATAAGAAATCAGTACTGAACAGCAAATCACGATTACTGAATAAATATGGCGTTCAGGATAAAAACTCTTTACTGCTAATTGCTAAGATTATCTTCAAAGACAGCGTCATTGAAGAATTTGATTCCCTTCCCAAACCAGCAACCGATATCAATATAAGTAATTCGCTTATCTGATCGATAGCCGAAAAAAAGGGGATCCGCGCTCGCATCCCCTTTTACTTCGTCAGTCACACTTATTCTTCGTCTTCCAAATAAGTATAGCCGTACAGCCCAGACTCAAACTCTTCCATGAACTGCGCCTGAAGTTCAGCATCCAGATCGGTTTCTTTAACCTGATCGCGGAAACGGGTCATCAGCACTTCAGGGTCAAGCTGCACATATTCCAGCATGTCGGCAACCGTATTACCTTCGTCGGATTCTTCAATCTCAACGGTGCCGTCTTGGAAGACAAACACGTCAACGGTCGATGTATCGCCGAACAGGTTATGCATGTTCCCCAGAATTTCCTGATAGGCACCAACCATAAAGAAGCCCAGCAGCGGCGGATTTTCTGGATCGTAAGGCGGCATTGGCATCGTGGTCGCAATGCCGTCGCCATCGACATAATGATCGATCGTACCGTCGGAATCACAGGTGATGTCCAGCAGCACTGCACGGCGTTCAGGCTGCTTATCCAGCCCTTCCAGCGGCAGTACCGGGAACAGTTGATCGATACCCCATGCGTCCGGCATGGATTGGAACAGCGAGAAGTTGACATACAGCTTATCCGCCATCCGCTCCTGTAACTCATCAATCACCGGCCGGTGCGCACGGTTACTCGGATCCAACTGCTCCTGAATCAGCTTACAGATGCTCAGATAAAGCTGCTCTGCTTTCGCACGCTGTGTCAGATCCAACATGCCGTGCGTGTACTGGGTATGCACATCGTGCAAATCCATCTGGCTGTCATGCAGCCACTCACGTAGCGAACGGCGCTTTCCTGGCTGCTTGATTTCCTTCCAGGTCGACCACAGGCTCTCCAGCGCGCGCGGCGCATCTTCTTCCGGCTCGGTAGGTTCGCTGAATTCGTTGCGTTCCACCCCGATAATATTGGAAACCAGTACGGTATGGTGCGCGGTTACCGCACGACCGGATTCGGTGATCACCGTCGGATGCGGCAGCCCGTGTTCGTTACAGGCATCGCCGATGCCCCAAATCACGTTGTTGGCGTATTCATTCAGGCCATAGTTCACTGAACAATCGGACTGAGAGCGCGTGCCTTCATAGTCCACGCCCAAACCGCCACCGACGTCAAAACACTGGATATTCACGCCCAGCTTATGCAGCTCGACATAGAAACGCGCGGATTCACGTACGCCCGTCGCGATATCACGGATATTCGCCAGCTGCGATCCCAGATGGAAATGCAGCAGTTGCAGGCTATCCAACCGCCCCGCTTCACGCAGCATCTCAACCAGTTGCAGGACCTGAATCGCCGCCAGACCAAATTTGGATTTTTCGCCGCCGCTGGATTGCCACTTGCCCGAGCCCTGGGAAGCCAGACGAGCGCGGACGCCAAGACGCGGCACCACGTTCAAACGCTCGGCCTCTTCCAGCACCAGACGAATCTCGGACATCTTCTCGATGACCAGATACACCTTATGGCCCAGCTTTTCGCCGATGAGAGCCAGACGGATGTATTCACGGTCTTTATAGCCGTTACATACAATCACCGTGCGCGTCATGCCGGCGTGGCCCAGTACCGCCATCAGCTCAGCTTTTGAGCCAGCTTCCAGACCTAGCGGTTCACCGGAATTCGCCAGTGACTCAATGACGCGGCGGTGCTGGTTGACCTTAATGGGGTAAACCAGGAAATAGCCGCCTTCATAGCCAAAGGATTCGCGAGCCTGTTTAAACGCAGCGTTAATTGAACGCAGGCGATGCTGCAGGATTTGCGGAAAGCAGAACAGCGCAGGCAGGCGCTGATGGTGGTCTTTCTGCATATCTTTGACCAATCTGGCCAGATCGACGCGAGCTTCTGGTACGTCAGGATCCGGACACACGCTAATGTGGCCGAGCTCATTGACGTCATAGTAATTATTGCCCCACCAGGCAATATTGTAGGTACGAAGCATTTCGCTGGCATTACGGTCATTCATGGCAACCTCCTGCATAGAGCGCAAATTTTCATGTTTACCCGTCGCTGACGAGCCGTGATGAATCATGTCGTCAGACATAACGAACCTCTTCTTTTTCTAAACTGCTGATCACATCAGTACCTGAATAAACCGCCCACATGAGCATACCTGCAACATGCGGCGTCGACAGTGAAAAAACCGGCGTAGTGAAGTATGCCGTCACTTTATTACTCTTATTAGTGTAAAACACGTTGTCAGGCTCCGTGTTACGGGTCGATAAAACTCGTTGTGAAAATCACCGGGCGAACGTGACCAGAAAGGCGTTAAACGCTTCTGGCAGAAAGAATAACAGGCGGATTAACCAGCCCTGGAGTCCTGTGTCGAATTTAAAGACAGGCTACATCGGGAAACGGAAAAGAAGGGTTGAGTCGCGGACGCGGTAGCGTCAAAAGGGACATATTGCGAAAGCAATATACTCAGTAAACAACGGATCATTAATCCTACCACCTCCACGTGCGCCGCAGGTTATGCGGTCAGCTCTCAATAAGAAATTCAAGATATCGCGGATTGCATCACCGCTCGCCGTTTATACCTACATGCTACTGGAAAAGCAAAATGAAAATTGTCGCTAGCCATCTCTTGTAAAAGAAAAAACGGCCGATGATAAAAGGACGATGGCATGCTAATGCGAAAAACTACTGGCACTGAGACTAAAAGGTGACCTAGAATAGCCATCCAGATGTTAATCCGTCTATACCGATTAACTGATACACTGCTTAACGGCTTTGATTTGAAGGTAAAGAAACTCATGGCTAAACACCTTTTTACGTCCGAGTCAGTCTCTGAAGGACATCCTGATAAAATTGCTGACCAGATTTCTGATGCGGTTCTCGACGCCATTCTGGAGCAAGACCCAAAAGCGCGTGTCGCTTGTGAGACTTATGTAAAGACCGGAATGGTGTTAGTTGGTGGCGAAATCACCACCAGCGCCTGGGTCGATATTGAAGAAATTACCCGTCGTACCGTGCGTGATATCGGTTATGTCAATTCCGAAATGGGCTTTGATGCTAACTCTTGCGCCGTACTGAGTGCGATTGGTAAGCAGTCTCCTGACATCAATCAGGGCGTTGACCGCAGCGATCCGCTGGAGCAAGGCGCAGGCGATCAGGGGTTGATGTTCGGCTACGCGACCAATGAAACCGACGTGCTGATGCCAGCCCCCGTGACTTACGCGCACCGTCTGGTTCAACGTCAGTCAGAAGTGCGTAAGAGTGGCATTCTGCCGTGGCTGCGCCCGGATGCTAAAAGCCAGGTTACGTTCCTGTACGACGATGGCAAGATTGCCGGCATCGATGCCGTGGTACTGTCTACCCAGCATTCAGAAGACATCAGCCAGAAAGATCTGCATGAAGCGGTGATGGAAGAGATCATCAAACCGGTTCTGCCTGCCGAATGGCTGTCTGCCAATACCAAATATTTCATCAACCCAACCGGACGCTTTGTTATCGGCGGCCCAATGGGTGACTGCGGCCTGACCGGTCGTAAAATCATCGTTGATACCTACGGTGGCGCGGCGCGTCACGGCGGCGGTGCATTCTCCGGTAAGGATCCATCTAAAGTAGACCGTTCTGCAGCCTATGCCGCGCGCTATGTTGCCAAGAATATCGTCGCGGCAGGCCTGGCCGATCGCTGCGAAATTCAGGTGTCCTACGCTATCGGCGTAGCAGAACCGACCTCTATCATGATCGAAACCTTCGGCACAGAGAAAGTGTCTACCGAGCAACTGACGCTGCTGGTACGCGAATTCTTCGATCTGCGTCCTTACGGCTTAATTCAGATGCTGGACCTGCTGCACCCGATTTATCAGGAAACGGCAGCCTATGGTCACTTTGGCCGCGAACATTTCCCGTGGGAAAAAACGGACAAAGCCGCACAGCTGCGCGAGGCCGCTGGTCTGTAATCTGCACATGTAAGCCTGAGGTATGACGGGTATAAAACGGCGAATGAGAGTTCGCCGTTTTTCATTTTGATGTCCCCTGCATTTCCCTCCGCGTCACCTATTGCGTCTCCCTGCTACTCACTTTATCCTCACCGAATATGAACACACCCCGAATCCCCATTGCCAGCCATCAGGCTGTGATGCGCTGTCTGCGTGATAAATTGCAGCAGGCCAACCTCACTTTGCAAACTGACTACACTGAGCCAACGGTAAACTACCAGCAGCGTGGTGCTACGGCAGGAACGGCCTGGCTGCAACACTGGGAGATTCGGCTGAATCCCGTCTTGTTGCAGGAAAATCAGCAGGCCTTTATCGATGAGGTGGTGCCTCATGAACTGGCCCATCTGCTGGTCTACGCGCGTTTTGGCCGTGTCGCACCACATGGCAAAGAGTGGCGCTGGATGATGGAAAACGTCCTGCGTGTTCCGGCAAAACGCACGCATCGGTTTGCAGTGCAGTCCGTGCAGGGGAAAACCTTCACGTACCTGTGCGATTGCCAACGGCATGAACTGACGATCCGCCGACACAATCGGGTGCTGCGCGGCGAAACAGAATATCGCTGCCGTCGTTGCGGGAAAACCTTACGTCATGATGTAAAAAGTTCTATTTAAAAGGGAATTTCCAGTTTTAAAAACTGCTTTTGCATTTGCCTGCCGACGAGACATCCGGTAGTCTGCCAACTTTACAGCCTGTGGATTATTTGGAATATGCTACGCAAAATTCTCGCTATCTCCGCCGTTGGCGCGGCGCTGTTTTCGGCCACCGCGTTAGGTCAGAACATCAATAATTTTTCGCAGGCAAAAGCCGCCGCAGTCGAAATCAACCGGGATGCGCCGGGTTCGTTTTACTGCGGCTGCAAAATTACATGGCAAGGCAAGAAAGGCACCCCCGACCTTGAATCCTGCGGCTATCAGGTCAGAAAAAATGAACAGCGTGCCAGCCGTATCGAATGGGAACACGTTGTACCGGCCTGGCAGTTCGGCCACCAGCGCCAGTGCTGGCAGGATGGCGGAAGAAAGAACTGTAGCAGCGACCCCGTCTACCGTGAGATGGAAACCGATTTGCATAACCTGCAACCGGCTATCGGCGAGGTCAACGGCGATCGCGGCAATGCGATGTATGGGCAGTGGAACGGTGGTACATCCCAGTACGGCCAATGCGAGATGAAGATCGATTTTAAAAACAATCTGGCAGAGCCACCTGCTCGCGCTCGCGGCCAGATCGCCCGTACCTATTTCTACATGCGCGATCGCTATCAGTTACGCTTGTCCAGTCAGCAAACTCAGCTGTTCGAAGCCTGGGATAAGCAGTACCCGGTCACACAGTGGGAATGTACCCGCAATCAGCGCATCGCCGCAAAACAGGGAAACCCGAATCCCTACGTTCAACAGGCTTGCCAGCGCTAGTTCGTCTACCTACTATAGCGAATCTGTTTCCAGCAAAACCGCCGTCAGATGACGGTGGTTTTGCCTATTTCTGGCGTTCATTCGCTTCTCTTTTATTCAAAGGTCTGAATCCGCATGCGAGTACCACGCATTTTTCATCCCGAGACGCTCCCCCTACACGGCGGTGAAGCCGAACTGAGCGACGATGCCGCCAATCACGTTGGTCGCGTGTTACGCATGAATACGGGACAGGCATTGCAGTTGTTTGATGGCAGCAATCATGTCTTTGATGCGGAAATCATCGCGGCCAGCAAAAAGAGTGTGCGCGTTCGCTTCACAGCAGGTAAGTTGGAAAATAAAGAATCGCCCCTACATTTACATCTGGGACAGGTGATGTCGCGCGGCGAAAAGATGGAGTTTACTATCCAGAAATCCATCGAACTGGGCGTCAATGTGATTACCCCGCTGCTTTCTGAACGCTGTGGCGTAAAACTGGATGCCGAGCGTATGGAGAAAAAAATTAGCCAGTGGCAGAAGATTGCGGTTGCCGCCTGCGAACAGTCCGGCCGCAACTGTGTGCCGCTGGTGCGGCCAGCAATGACGCTGGGAGTCTGGTGTGCGGAACAAGACGATGCGTTGAAATTGAATCTGCACCCGCGCGCCACACAAAGCATCAATACGCTGCCGCTGCCCGTAGAACGGGTCAGGCTGCTGATCGGCCCGGAAGGCGGCCTCACCGCCGATGAAATTACCATGACCTCAGAACACGGATTCACTGATATCCTGTTGGGGCCACGCGTCTTGCGCACAGAAACCACTGCACTCACCGCCATGACCGCCTTACAGGTACGTTTCGGCGATTTGGGGTAAAGGAGAAAAGAATGATCAAACTCGGTATCGTGATGGACCCGATTGACACCATCAATATCAAGAAAGACACCAGCTTTGCCATGCTGCTGGAAGCACAGCGCCGTGGTTGGGAACTGCATTACATGGAGATGAACGATCTCTATATGCACGCGGGCGTTGCCCGTGCAACAACGCGTCGCCTGAGCGTCCAGTACGATTACGACGGCTGGTACGATTTCTCCGGCGAGCAGGACATTGCGCTGGAAGAGCTGGATGTGGTGCTGATGCGTAAAGATCCGCCGTTCGATACGGAATTCATCTACGCCACCTATATTCTGGAACGTGCGGAAGAGAAAGGCACGCTGATCGTCAACAAGCCGCAGAGCCTGCGTGATTGCAATGAGAAGCTGTTCACCGCCTGGTTCCCGCATCTGACCCCTGATACGCTCGTTACGCGTCGTGCAGACAAACTGCGCCAGTTCCATGAAAAACATGGCGACGTCATTCTCAAACCGCTCGACGGCATGGGCGGTGCGTCTATTTTCCGTTTGAAGCAGGATGACGCCAACGTCTCCGTGATCATCGAAACGCTGACCGAACACGCCACCCGCTACTGCATGGCGCAAAACTACCTGCCTGCGATTAAAGATGGCGACAAACGCGTGCTGGTCGTCGATGGCGAGCCGGTTCCCTACTGCCTGGCGCGTATCCCGAAAAGCGGTGAGACACGCGGTAACCTGGCCGCCGGTGGCCGTGGCGAAGCGCGTCCGTTAACCGAAAGCGACTGGAAAATCGCCCGTGACGTCGCTCCAACGTTAAAAGCCAAAGGCCTGATTTTCGTCGGTCTGGACATCATCGGTGACCGCCTGACAGAAATTAACGTCACCAGCCCGACCTGCGTGCGTGAAATCGAAGCGGCCTACCCGGATGTTTCCATCACCGGCATGCTGATAGACGCCATTGAAAAACGTCTGGCTGCACGTACTCGCTAATACCAGAAACACCTGACACACCATTCGGCCCGCGCAATACGGGCCGTTTCTCCAACGCTGACGGATATCGATAAAAATACACAATGAATTTACAGCATCACTTCCTCATTGCTATGCCAGCACTACAGGACTCTGTATTTAAACGTTCGGTGGTCTATATCTGCGAACATAATGAAGACGGAGCCATGGGGCTGATCATCAACAAACCGATGGATCAGTTTTCCGTGGAAAATGTGCTGAAAAAGCTAAAAATAGATCCGACACCGCGCGATCCTGCGATCCGATTAGATAAACCCGTCTTCATAGGCGGCCCGCTGGCGGACGACCGTGGTTTTATCCTGCATACGCCCTGCCCCGGCTTTGGTTCCAGCATCAGTATTTCTGAGGACACGATGATCACCACGTCAAAAGACGTGCTGGAAACGTTGGGTACGCCTAATCAGCCGAAAAATACGCTGGTCGCCTTAGGCTATTCCGCCTGGGAGAACGGTCAGTTGGAAGAAGAGCTGCTGGAGAACGCCTGGCTGACCACGCCAGCCGATAAAGACATTCTGTTCCATACGCCGATTGCCGAACGCTGGCGGGCCGCGGCCAGAAAGCTGGGCATCGATATTCATAATATCTCCACTGAAGCGGGACATGCCTGATGAGCAGCAGAACCATTCTTGCCTTTGATTTTGGGACAAAAAGCATCGGTGTCGCCATCGGTCAGGAGATTACCGGTACGGCGCGGCCGCTGACCTCATTCAAAGCGCAGGAAGGGATTCCAGACTGGCAAAAAGTGGAGAAGCTGCTGTCAGAATGGCAACCCGATCTGGTCGTCGTTGGTTTACCGCTCAATATGGATGGTACCGAACAGCCGCTGACGGCACGGGCGCGAAAGTTCGCTAACCGACTGCATGGCCGTTTTGGCGTCGCGATTGCGCTACACGATGAACGCTTGAGTACGGTGGAAGCGCGTGCCGATCTCTTCGAACGCGGTGGCTTTAGAGCGCTGGATAAAGGTAGCGTAGATGCTGCCTCTGCGGTGATTATTCTGGAAAGCTGGTTCGAGGCACAACACTAAAAAACGCGGGTTGTGGCGAGCCACAAAAATGGCGTACTGGGCAGCACGCCATAAGCCGTTATCCCGCGTTGGCAGAGAATCCACCAACACGGGACAGCGTTAATTAGGCATCGGGGAATTCACGGATGAAACGTTCAACGTCATTCACCATCGATTCCGTCCCTACGAAGAACGGTGAGCGCTGGTGCAGTTTCTCCGGCGTGATATCCAGAATACGGTTTTTACCGTCGCTGGCCTTGCCGCCCGCCTGCTCCGCCAGAAACGCCATCGGGTTGCATTCGTACAGCAAACGCAGTTTGCCTTTTGGATAGCTCGCCGTGCTTGGGTACAGGTAAATTCCGCCTTTCAGCAGATTGCGGTGGAAATCCGCCACCAGTGAGCCGATATAACGCGACGTATAAGGACGCTGCGTCTCTTCATCCTGCTCCTGACAGTATTTGATGTATTTCTTCACGCCGACAGGAAACTTGATGTAGTTCCCTTCGTTGATGGAATACATATTCCCTTTTTCCGGGAAGCAAACTTTTTCATGCGAGAGACAGAATACACCGAGCGACGGATCGTAGGTAAAGGCGTGAACGCCGTGACCCGTGGTGTACACCAGCATGGTTGAAGAACCGTAAACAATGTAGCCCGCCGCAACTTGCTGGCTACCAGGCTGTAAGAAGTCAGCTTCCGTGACTGAGGTTCCCAGCGGCGTAATACGGCGATAAATAGAGAAAATGGTACCGACAGAGACGTTCACATCGATATTCGACGAACCATCCAGCGGGTCCATCAGAACGACATACTTGGCATTTTCCGCCTTATCACCTTCAAAGATAACAATTTCATCTTCTTCTTCGGAGGCAATACCTGCCACTTCACCACGTGCTTTTAATGCCGCTTTCAGTTTCTCATTGGCATACAGATCGAGCTTCATCTGCACTTCGCCCTGAACATTAGAAATGCCGCTGGCACCCAGGATATCAACCAAACCCGCTTTATTGATATCACGGTGAATAATCTTGGCACCCAGTTTAATAGCAGACAGCAGCGCGGTAAGCTCACCTGTGGCGTGAGAGAAATCGTGCTGTTTTTCGACGATAAATTCGCCTAACGTTTTCATAACACTATTCCAGAATCTACGGATGAAAAGCGGTTTCATTTCTGCACCGCCAACGTTTGCGCATGCAGTGTAGCCCAAAGAGAAAGTGAGTACCTAGTCAAATCCATTTCTTATGGCGGATTCATAGCGTTAGAATGTGACGCAGACTCACTGTGAAGATGGAAAATGTATGCGTATTCATATTTTAGGTATCTGCGGCACCTTTATGGGTGGCCTTGCCCTGCTTGCTCGTTCACTGGGGCATGACGTCACGGGCTCAGATGCAAATGTTTATCCCCCCATGAGTACCTTACTTGAAGAGCAGGGAATCACGCTGATTCAGGGCTACGATCCGGTACAGCTTACCCCCGCCCCTGATTTGGTCATCATCGGCAATGCAATGACGCGTGGGAACCCGTGCGTCGAAGCCGTACTGGAACAGGGATTACCTTATGTTTCCGGTCCACAGTGGCTGCACGATCATGTATTACGCGATCGCTGGGTGATTGCCGTTGCGGGTACACATGGCAAAACCACCACGGCAGGGATGGTCACCTGGATTCTGGAAGATTGCGGCTATCAGCCGGGCTTTGTGATCGGTGGCGTTCCCGGCAACTTCACCGTTTCCGCCCGCTTGGGCGACAGCCCGTTTATGGTGCTCGAAGCCGATGAATATGACTGTGCATTCTTCGACAAACGTTCCAAATTCGTACATTACTGCCCCAGAACGCTGGTGCTTAACAACCTCGAATTCGATCACGCCGATATCTTTGACGATCTGAAAGCCATTCAAAAACAGTTCCACCATCTTGTGCGGCTGGTGCCGGGAAGCGGGAAAATCATCCTGCCAACCAATGACCTTAACCTCAAACAGGTGATGGGGATGGGATGCTGGAGCGAGCAGGAACTGGTTGGTGAAGAAGGCACGTGGCGGGCACAGAAAGTGTCGATTGATGCCAGCCAATATCAGGTTTACCTGAACAATGAACTCGTCGGTGAAGTCCACTGGAAGCTGGTGGGCGAACACAACATGCACAACGGGCTGATGGCCATCGCCGCCGCACACCACGTTGGCGTGCTACCCGCAGATGCCTGTCGCGCACTGGGCGGATTTATCAACGCGCGCCGCCGTCTGGAATTACGCGGTACGGAGCATGGCGTCACGGTTTATGATGATTTTGCGCATCACCCGACTGCAATTCTGGCTACACTGTCGGCGCTACGCAGCAAGGTTGGCGGCACAGCGCGTATTTTGGCCGTGCTTGAACCCCGTTCCAACACCATGAAATTGGGGATGTGCAAGAACGAGCTGGCGCCGTCATTAGGCCGCGCTGATGAAGTTTTCCTATTCCAGCCGGCACATATTCCATGGCAGGTGGTAGAAGTCGCGGAAGCCTGCGTACAGCCTGCTCACTGGAGTGCAGATATTGACACGTTGGTAGAAAACATCGTCAAGACCGCACAACCTGGCGACCACATTCTGGTGATGAGCAACGGCGGATTCAGCAACATCCACAATAAACTATTAGATGGGCTGAAGAAGAAAGAGCAGAAAGCGGAAGAAGCTAAGGAATAACAGGTAGAAACCGTCGTCGTTCACACAACGACGGTTAACTGACAGATAGCAAAAAGGACGGGAATCCCGTCCTTTTTCATATTCGTATCACCCGTTAAGGGACGAAATTAAGCGTCGAACGGATCGCGCAACACCATCGTTTCGCTACGATCTGGGCCGGTGGAAATAATATCAATCGGCACACCGGTGACTTCTTCGATACGTTTGATGTAGTTCAGCGCAGCCTGCGGCAGCTTACTGTGATCTTTCACGCCAAACGTGCTTTCAGACCAACCTGGCATCGTTTCGTAAATCGGCTCAAGACCTTCCCAGCCCTCAGCAGCCAGCGGAGTGGTATCCACTTCGGTGCCATTCGGCAAACGATAGCCTACGCAGATTTTAATCTCTTTCAGGCCGTCCAGAACATCCAGCTTGGTCAGGCAGAAGCCAGACAGCGAGTTGATCTGTACTGCACGACGCACGGCAACCGCATCCAGCCAGCCGGTACGACGGCGGCGACCTGTTGTCGCGCCAAACTCGTTACCTTTCTGAGACAAGTGCTCACCGACTTCTTCAAACAGCTCAGTCGGGAATGGACCTGCGCCCACACGGGTAGAATAAGCTTTAACAATACCCAGTACGTAATCTACATAGCGTGGACCCAGACCAGAACCGGTAGCAACGCCGCCCGCAGTGGTGTTCGAGGAGGTCACGTACGGATAAGTACCGTGGTCGATATCCAGCAGCGTACCCTGTGCGCCTTCAAACATAACGAAATCGCCACGCAGGTGCGCTTTGTACAGCAGATCGGAAACATCAACCACCATCGCGGTCAGGATGTCAGCAATCGCCAGCACATCGTCCAGCACTTTCTGGTAGTCGACAGCATCGGCTTTGTAGTAGTTAACCAACTGGAAGTTATGGTATTCGACGATCTCTTTCAGTTTGACGGCAAACGTTTCTTTATCAAACAGATCGCCAACGCGCAGGCCACGGCGAGCAACTTTATCTTCATACGCAGGGCCGATACCGCGGCCAGTCGTACCAATTGCTTTCGCACCACGCGCTTTCTCACGGGCGTTATCCAGCGCGACGTGATAAGGCAGGATTAACGGACAAGCTTCAGAAAGCAGCAGACGTTCGCGTACCGGGACGCCACGCGCTTCAAGCTCCGTCATTTCTTTCATCAGTGCGTCAGGCGCCAGCACAACACCGTTACCGATGATGCTGACAACATTTTCACGCAGAATGCCAGAAGGAATTAAATGAAGGACGGTTTTTTCACCGTTGATAACCAGCGTGTGGCCAGCGTTGTGTCCACCCTGATAGCGCACAACATATTTAGCCCGTTCAGTCAGCAGGTCAACGACCTTGCCTTTACCTTCGTCACCCCATTGGGTGCCCAGTACGACGACGTTCTTACCCATTTCAAGAATCACCAGGTTGCTTAAAAAAGGATTCTAACATCTCATTTGGATGCTTTCAGTACTTTTAGCACACGATTGCGCACATTTTTCCGCGTAATTCTAGCCACCCATCCGGCTACGCAACATGTAGTAGATCACGCACCCTGCAACAACTATTCCGCCGCCAAAACGGCGCAAAATAGTATCCGGCAGCTGCGCTATACCCAAAATCATACGCCGCCAGAGACGGGGAAACAGCAGTGGCCCCAGCCCTTCAAGCACCAAAACCAGCCCAAGCGCCAGCCAAATCGTTGAATTCATAACAACCCCTTTTCTCCGCATCAGGCTCGTGCAGGAGCAAACCTTTGAATATCTCTCTGCCAGAAAATGGCAAAAAAAAGCCCGAGAAAGAACCCGGGCTTGATGAAAGACGTCAGTTAATGACTATCAGCGGCGTGGTACCACGCTGTCCGGTGACTTCATGTAGCGGAAGAAGTCGCTATCCGGGCTGAGAACCATCACGTCCTGATTATTACTGAAGCTGTTTTCATACGCACGCAGGCTACGAACGAAAGCATAGAAGTCTGGATCTTCACTGAATGCGTTAGCAAACAGTTTCGCCGCTTCGGCATCCCCTTCACCACGGGTGATACGTCCCTGACGTTCAGCTTCAGCCAGCGTACGGGTGACTTCATAGTCTGCCGTCGCTTTCAGCTTTTCAGCTTCTTCCTGACCCTGTGAACGGTGGCGACGCGCTACTGCTTCACGCTCTGCACGCATACGTTGGTAAATCGCGTCAGAGACTTCCGTTGGCAGGTTGATTTGCTTAATTCGCACATCAATAACCTCAATCCCCAGTGCAGCCATACTGTTAGGGTTAATATGAGGCTCGTTGCCCGTCGTTTCTTTCTCAACGCGCGCAGCAGCAGAAGCAATCGCATTATCGGCTTCGGTGGTTTCTCCCGTACCGGTATTCAGCGCTTCACGCACGTCAGACATCAGTTGACCACGCGAATCGGTAACAATGCCTTTCACATCCAGACGACCAATCTCAGAACGCAGACGGTCACTGAACTTACGTTTCAGCAGCACTTCAGCCTGAGAGATGTCGCCACCGCCCGTTGCCAGGTAGTAACGGCTGAAATCACTGATACGCCATTTCAAGTAGGAATCGACAATCAGGTCTTTCTGCTCTTTAGTGATAAAGCGGTCAGCCTGGTTTTCCATCGTCTGGATACGCGCGTCCAGCATTTTCACTGAGTCGATAAACGGAATCTTGAACTGCAATCCCGGTGCATAAATCAGCGGCTTGTTCTCGTCATCACGCAATACTTTGCCAAAACGCATCACAATGCCGCGCTGGCCTTCCTGCACCACAAACAGTGACGCATAGACCACCATCAGTACCAGGATCAGGATAAATAGTAAGGGCTTACGCATCGATTATTCTCTCCCTACTCGAGTGAAGTCATCACGCTGCGCATTTGCTCTGCGCTGATCCATGATATTTCCATTATTACTGCTGCGCGTCTGGTTGCTATTCGCTGCACCGCTGCTGCCAGTAGGCAGACGCAGTGGGTTAGCGCTGCTGTTATTGCTGTTGCTTTGCGTATTTTCACCGCCTTGTCCACGCAGCATCTGATCCAACGGCAGCACCATCAGGTTGCCCCCTTTGTCATTGACCAGCACTTTACGGGTATGGCTCAGCACGCGTTCCATCGTTTCGATATACAGACGCTCGCGGGTGATTTCCGGCGCGGCTTTATATTCCGGTAAAACTCTGGCGAAACGGGCAACCTCACCCTGAGCTTCCAGAACGGTACGGGTTTTATAAGCGCGAGACTCTTCCAGAATACGCTGAGCCTGACCGTTAGCACGCGGCTGCACTTCATTCGCGTAGGCTTCCGCTTCACGAATATATTGTTGTTCGTTTTCACGAGCGGCAATCGCATCATCAAACGCGGCCTTCACTTCTTCTGGCGGACGTGCAGTCTGGAAGTTGACGTCCAGCAGCGTGATACCCATGTTGTACGGACGAACGGTTTCTTCCAGTACACGCTGAGTATCCGTACGCACAATGGTACGGCCTTCGGTCAAAATTTTGTCCATCGTGTACTTACCAATAACGCCACGCAGCGCGCTGTCAGTTGCCTGACGCAGGCTGTCATCCGCATTGGTTACGCTGAACAGATATTGTTCTGGCTGCGTGACACGATACTGCACGTTCATTTCAACGCGCACGACGTTCTCGTCTGACGTCAGCATCACGCCCGACGTCGCCAGTTCACGCACCGACTCGACGTTCACTGCGCGAACAGAGTCGATGAAGGTCGGTTTCCAGTTAAGACCTGGCCCAACCAAATGGCTAAACTTACCAAAGCGCGTTACGACACCGCGTTCCGCTTCTTTAATGGTATAAAAACCCGTAGCAGCCCAGATGACAACCGCAGCGACGGCAGCGATACCGACGATCCGGCCACCCAGTGCTGGGCCGCCAGAATTTCCGCTGTTGCTTGAGCCTGAACCTTTTCCGCCACCCAGATCGCTGAGTTTTTTGCTCAGCTTACGGAAGATGTCGTCCAGATCCGGCGGCCCCTGATCTCGGCCACCTTTATTGTTATTTCCGCCAGAGTTGCCGCCATTATTGCTGCTGCTCCCCCACGGGTCGCGGTCTTGTCCGTTATTACCGGGCTGATTCCACGCCATGTTTTAGCTCCATTCTTTATGATAGGTGTTCTTCAGGTTCAATATCCCAGAGTCCGTCAGACTATTTCACCGTTCAGACTGTTTCTGCCAGTCAAATCAGACAATATAGTCCATCAGTTCCTGCTCTTTTTTGCAGAGGCGGCGCCAGTCAGCAATCGGCATACGAATAACCAAACCAATTTGCCCATCCTCTTCAATCCATTCTTTTTCTATTGCCTGAAGCTGGTAAAAACGACTACGCAAGCGTCCTGCCTGCGGGGGAAGATGCAAGGTATATTGTGCGATTTCCCCGGAAAGCCGCTCAGTCAATGCCTGAAATAGCAACGGAATACCGTCGCCGGTCTGTGCTGAAAGCCAGACCCGTACCGGTAGATTCTCTTCGTTGCGATCGATACGCGGAACGAAATCATCCAGCATATCAATCTTGTTCATTACCAACAGCGCAGGTATTTCATCCGCCTCGATTTCCGCCAGTACGTCATTAACCGCCTCGATGTTCTCGTCGAGACGAGGATCGGCGGCATCAACAACGTGCAACAGCAGCGAGGCCTGACGTGTTTCCTGTAGTGTAGCCTTAAACGCAGCCACCAAATCATGGGGCAACTGCCGGATAAAACCTACGGTATCCGCCAGCACTGTATCACCAACATCATCCACTTGAATGCGGCGCAATGTTGGATCCAGTGTGGCAAATAACTGATCGGCGGCATAGACGCCCGCCGATGTAATCTTGTTAAACAGCGTGGATTTACCCGCGTTGGTATAGCCCACCAGCGAAACGGTAGGAACATCGGCGCGAACCCGCGACCGCCGCCCCTGTTCACGCTGTTTTTCTACCCGTTCAAGACGCGACAGTATCTGAGTGATACGGTTACGCAATAAACGACGGTCGGTTTCAAGCTGGGTTTCACCCGGGCCACGCAAACCGATACCGCCTTTCTGGCGTTCAAGGTGCGTCCAACCGCGAACCAATCGGGTCGCAAGGTGGCGCAGCTGTGCCAGTTCTACCTGTAATTTCCCCTCGTGAGTACGCGCACGCTGGGCAAAAATATCTAAAATCAGTCCGGTACGATCGATCACCCGGCACTCGCACAAACGCTCCAGATTACGTTCCTGAGCAGGCGTCAGCGCATGATCAAACAGCACGACAAACGCGCCAGTTTCTTTTACTGCCTGAGCAATTTCTTCTGCTTTGCCTTCCCCGACAAAATACTTGGGGTGAGGCGCCTTACGGCTACCAGTAACAACCTGCAAGGATTCAATACCGGCAGAAGAAACCAGAGATTCGAACTCCAGCAGATCTTCCGTATCTTTATCTTGCGAGAAGTAAATATGAACTAATATGGCCCGTTCACCTGATTCATAACGGTCAAACAAGCGAGTAACCTCTCAAACGAGCAAAAAACACCACAGCGAAGGAGCCGAGCGATGCGTCCAGCTCTCCCACGCCGTGGTGAATTGACAATACGCCTTATTCGGCGTCATCAGCTTCCTGCGACTGCTGTTGAGCAGTCGTGTTACTACCGTGATAGTTGTTGCTGCCGCCTGGATTGTTGCTATGGTGAGACACTGGGCGAGAGGGAACAACTGTAGAGATGGCGTGCTTATAAACCATCTGACTTACCGTGTTTTTCAACAAAATCACGAACTGATCGAAAGATTCGATCTGACCTTGCAGCTTAATACCGTTCACCAAATAAATCGAAACCGGAACACGTTCACGACGCAAAGCGTTCAAGAACGGATCTTGCAAAGATTGCCCCTTAGCCATTCTATATTTTCCTTATTTGTATGTTGTTTGTAACAAAGAGCCCTACGACTCTAAAATAACGGTGTAAAAACTTGCACGCTGAGACTCACCGATTGTACACAATCACCCAACCTATGCACTAACAACCTCTATTACCTTGTCCAGTGCTTCAGTCGGTTTTTCGCTATCCAGCCAGCAGACATCATCCCAACCGCGTAGCCAGGTCATTTGCCGCTTCGCTAACTGACGCGTCGCACAAATTCCCCGATAAACCATCTCATCGTAATCAATTTCACCGGATAAATATGACCACATCTGGCGATAACCAACGCAACGAATAGAGGGCATATCCGTATGAAGGTCATGCCGGGCAAACAATGTCCGGGCTTCTGTCTCAAAACCCGCCGCCAACATCTGGTGAAAACGCTGTTCAATTCGCTGATGCAACAATTCACGCGTCGCCGGGGCGATAGCAAACTGATGAACCTGATAGGGCAGCGCGTCGCCAGACGTTTTTGTCAGTTCAGTTAAAGTGTTACCTGAAACGAAAAAAACTTCCAGTGCTCGCGAGAGTCTCTGCGGATCATTTGGATGAATCCGAATTGCTGCTACCGGATCGATCTCACTGAGCTGCCGATGCATCGCTTCCCAGCCGATTTCTTTTGCCTGCTCTTCAATGCGCTGGCGCACTGCGGCATCGGCTGACGGCAGAGGAGAAAGCCCCTCCAATAGCGCCTTGAAATACAGCATCGTCCCCCCGACAAGGAGGGGAATGCGCCCGGCAGCGGTAATGTCTGCCATCTCGCGTAACGCATCGCGGCGAAAATCGGCCGCAGAATAGGATTCCGCCGGATCGAGAATGTCGATTAGCCGATGCGGCGCCTGTGCCAGCTCTTCCGCACTTGGTTTCGCTGTCCCGATATCCATGCCTTTATAGATGAGGGCGGAATCTACGCTAATCAACTCTACCGGCAAATATTCTCGTAACGTCATTGCCAATGCCGTTTTTCCTGACGCCGTTGGCCCCATGATAAAAATGGCGGGCGGCAACGGCGCTTTTTCTACATCACTCATGCTTTAAAGCCTTGATGGCATCATGGATGTCCATCATATATAAAAGTTCAGACGGCGGCGCTTTCGCCAACTGCGGACAAAGCCGCTCGACATCCGCCAGTAATTGTATGGCCTGAGAATGACTCCAGCTTTCCTGCTCGCTCTGCAATCGCGTTGCCATCCACGATGCCAACGCGCCAGGTTCCACCTGCTGTGCCTCAACCGTCTGATAGTCGGCCAGATAGCCTATCAGTTCAGAGATCAAGTTTTGTAAATTTTGTTGGCGCAATGGTAAAGGTACGGCACGCAATGTGGCACGCTGTGACTCAACGAGTACATCAATACCAAAACGCGTCAGCAAAGCGTGATGCGCAGACAACACGCTCAGCTCAGATTTACTCAACGTCAGGCGCTGCGGAATCAGCAACGGCTGCGCCCGCAGCCCTTCTTCCGATGGCGTCAACTGCACCGCTTTTAGATAGCGTTCAGCAACGGCAAGCGACAGCATCGCCAATCCCTTATGGTACTCCAACAGCGCGTAGCACGGCGGATAAACCGTCAATACTCGCCCAAAACCACTCGATTGGCTTTCCAGCGGCGACTCAGTCGGTGGGCGTTGCTGATGGCTCTTCGTCGTTGCCGTGTCCACAGCCGTTCGATTCGTCGTCGTGCCATGCAATACCGTGGATGGCACAACTACATCCGACGACATAACGATATTCGATGGTACAGAAACGCGCTCGCCAGACGGGATTGGCGCACTTGCCGCGTTATCCGCCGGTTGCAGCAGCGTCTTATACAGATCGCCCTGCTTTTTTTGGTACGGATTTTCCGGTTGATAGCCGGAATAGGCGGTTTCTCTCGCCTGACCGGCATGGCCCGCGCGCGGCGTTTTCCCGCCATACGATGGAGAGTTATCGGTACGCGACGGCTGAGCAAAATGGTTTTCGCCGGCGGCAGTGCGGTTTTCCTGCTGCCATTGCACGGGTTTCCCGGTCTCCGGCTCAGTCATGCCAAGCCCCGGTGCAGATGCCTGTTGCAGAACGGACATCACCGCCTGGTAGATGAAGTCATGCACCAGCCGGGCCTGATGGAACCGAACCTCATGCTTGGCGGGATGCACATTCACATCAACCTGATGCGGGTCGATCTCCAGATACAGCACATAGGCGGGTTGCTGATCGTCGCTGAGCTGATCCTGATAAGCCTGTCGGATGGCATGGTTGATGAGCCGATCGCGCATCATGCGCTGATTCACGTAGCAATACTGCATATCCGGCAGCTGTTTCGCGCCAACCGGATCGGCCACCCAACCATGAATGGTGAGATCGCCGTGTTGCCAGGACACCGCCAGCGCATGCTGCAGGAAGGTCGCCCCGCAGATGTTGCCCAACCGGCGTTCATACTGACTTTTATCCGGTGCCGCACGGTACTGCCGCATCAGCTTGCCGTTATGATGCAGCGTAATGGCGACATCGAAACGCGCCAGCGCAATGCGGCGCACCACTTCATCAATATGCGTGAATTCGGTTTTCTCGGTACGCATGAATTTGCGGCGGGCGGGCGTGTTATAAAACAGATCCAGCACTTCCAGCGTGGTGCCCACAGGATGGGCGGCGGGCTTGACCGTCACCGCCATGTCACGCCCTTCGGCGTAGGCCTGCCAGGCTTCGGATTGTTCAGCGGTGCGTGATGTCAGGGTTAAGCGGGAGACAGAACTGATACTCGCCAGTGCTTCGCCACGAAAGCCCATGCTGACGATCGCTTCCAGATCGTCAAGCGTCGCAATTTTGCTGGTCGCATGACGCGCCAGCGCCAGCGTTAATTCATCCTTTCCGATGCCCGAGCCGTTGTCACGAATACGGATCAGCTTCGCCCCACCACGCTCGATGTCGATATCAATCCGGGTCGCCCCTGCATCCAGACTATTTTCCACCAGCTCCTTCACGACCGAAGCCGGACGTTCAACCACTTCTCCGGCGGCGATCTGGTTAGCCAACTGCGGTGGCAACACCTGAATCGGCATGGCGTATCCCTCTTAACATCCTCAATCTATCGACATCGTCAGCATGAAGAATCAAGCGGACGGAATAATCAGCGTTTGCCCCAGTTGTACCGTGCCGGAACGCATATTATTCGCCTGTTGGATATCTTTCATGCTGACACCGTAACGGGCAGCAATCGCACTCAGGCTATCACCCTTTACGACCTTATGCTTCACCGGCGCTGCCTTTTTGGGGGCAGGCGTTGATGCCGTCTGTTTCGCCCCTGTGGTCGGAATATTCAAGCGCTGTCCAACCCAGACAATGTCCTTGTTCAGCTTATTCACATCACGCATGGCCGCGAGGCTGACGCCATAACGCCGGGCAATCGAAGAAAGTGTTTCACCGCGTGCAACGGTATGACGCGTGCTGCCCGCAGTCGCCTTTACCGCGCTGACGTTATCGCTCGACGTTGCTGTATCACTTGCCGCCGACTGTAGTGGGCGGCTTTCCTGCTTTGGGAGAGATTGCATCGGGTGAGTTTGGAAGTAACTTCTCAGCCCCTGATAAATCGCATTGGCGATTTTTTCCTGATAATCGTTACTCCCCAACAGCCGTTCTTCCGAGACATTGGTGATAAATCCGGTTTCCACCAGTAGAGAGGGAATATCCGGCGAGCGCAACACCCCTAAACTGGCGTGCTCAGGACGTCGTTTATGCAGCCCCCCGACCCGCTGGAGTTCACGCAATACCTTGGTTGCCACGTCATACCCGACCCGCTGAGAGTGACCAAATTGCAGATCCAGTACCGCCTGACTGAGGTAAGGATCGGCACTGCTGTTCGCTAACAAATCGCCTGCCCCACCCAGCAGTTCAGACTGCTTCTCATGCTGCTCCAGCCAGTTTGCCATTTCGCTGTTCGCACGACGGTTGGACAGCACCCAAACGGACGCACCTTTGGCATTGCGGTTCGGTGCCGCATCCGCATGAATCGACACTAACAGGTTCGCGCCCTGCTTACGCGCCACGTCCGAACGCCCCATGACGGAAATAAAGTAGTCGCCGTCGCGCGTCAGCACACCTTTAAAGGCTGGATCGTTATTCAGTAAGACTTGTAGCTTACGGGCGATAGAAATAGTGACATTTTTCTCCCGCAGCCCGTTCGTGCCAATCGCACCAGGATCCTGTCCGCCGTGACCGGCATCAATCGCCACAACAACGCGTTCATTCCCCTGCCGGGCCGGCACGCGGGCTGATGACGAACTGCTATTGACGACCACAGTCGGCTTGTTGGTAAACGGATTTTTGGCGGGTTCTACCGGTGCGCTATTCTGCTGCCGTGAAGCCGGAGGCGCTGAGGCTTGCACCGTTTTTGCTTTATCACCGGTAATGGTGAAAACGACAACGTAACCCGAACCTTCTTTTTGCGTCACCGCTCGCGTTTTAGCTGCCTGAGTCAAATCCAGCACCAAACGCAGGCTTTGTGCGTCCTGTGCATTGCTGGTGCGCACACGTTTAATCAGATTTTGCCCGCTGAAGTCCAGCGGCAGCCCCTGAATAATGCCAGTCTGACGAATATCGATGACGACTCTGGCAGGATTACTCAGCGGGAAAAAAGCATAAATAGGCTGACCGCTAAAGCTCAGACGCACCGTCGCCTGGCCTGAAGCGTTGTCCACCTTAATGTCCGACAGATTAGCTGCCCACGCCGACCCCGCCAGCAACAGCCATACGCCGATGAACAGCTTAACCATACGACTCATCATGATTCTGTTGTTCCTGGCTGAAGAGAAAAACGTTGCAACATCGCGTCTCCCGCCGCAGAGACAGCGGACAGTTCAGCCTGTCGGCCCTGATCCTGATAGCGCAAATGCAGTTCGATATCCGCATCGGGCAACACGCCAGCACCCTGCTGCGGCCATTCAATCAAACAAATGGCATCCTGTGTTAAATAATCACGGATCCCCATAAACTCCAACTCTTCCGGGTCGGCCAGTCGATAGAGATCAAAGTGGTAGACAGCCAGCGGCGATAACGCATAAGGCTCTACCAGCGTATAAGTGGGGCTTTTGACATTGCCCTGATGACCGCGCGCCTGTAGGAACCCACGACTAAACGTCGTTTTCCCCGCGCCAAGATCGCCATAAAGGTGGATAACACAAGCGCCGTCACAGGCTTGCGCCAGCGCCGTGCCTAACGAGATAGTGGCTGCCTCATCCGGCAGAAGTAAGACTATTTTTTTCATTCTATTGTTCTAAAAACATAAGTCCTAAAAACATCGATTCTAAAAACATCGGCTCGGATTAACATACCGGAACAGCACAGGCAGTAAGTCGGTTGCCAGCATACCCCGGGTGCCGCGTCGCGCTGCCAACCAATCGGCCGCCGCACCGTGAACGACACACCCGGCACAAGCCGCATCATACAGCGAGAGCTTTTGTGCCAGCAAACCGCCGACAATACCTGACAGCACATCACCCATGCCACCTGTCGCCATGCCGGGGTTACCCACATCAGCAATGGCAATCTCGTCTCGCTCGCTGACAATGACCGTTCCCGCCCCTTTTAACACGACAACGCCACCATAGCGTTTTGCCAACCTTGTCGCTGCAAGTAAGCGATCACTTTCAATATCAGAGACGCGACAATTCAGTAAACGCGCCGCCTCGCCGGGGTGAGGTGTCAGCACGCGATTCTGCCGCTTATGCGGATTGATTGCCAGCAGGTTAAGCGCATCCGCATCCCATAACATGGGTTTGTTACAATTTTCTGCCAGACGCAGCGCATTTTTACCCCATTCATCCTGCCCTAAACCGGGTCCAATCACGACGACATCCGCCCATTCCAGCCCCTGCCGCAGGGTATCTGTCGTCAGTTCCTGTACCATCAACTCAGGTCGGGCCGCCAGAAACGCCGATTGATACTGTTTGTGAGTAAGTACTCGCACCAAGCCTGCACCGCAGTGTAACGCCGCATCGGCAGCCATCAATACCGCGCCACCCAGACCAGCATTGCCGCCAACCACCAGCAGCCTGCCGTTATCGCCTTTATGCTGTCCGGCTGGTCGAGGAGACAGCCATTCGGCAAGCTGCGCCGCAGTCAGTCGCCGTATCGGTGCGATTTGGTCGTCCAGCCACGTCTGTAAGCCTAGCGAGTGGTAATGTAATGTCCCAACCTGCTCACGCGCACGGCCCGTCAGTAACCCCGGTTTCAGCGCGATAAACGCCACCGTCTGCGCTGCACAGATCGCGACGCCAGCACAGGCGCCGGTTTCGGCATGTAATCCAGAGGGAATATCCAGTGAAACGATGGGGGCGGAATAGGCATTCGCCTGCGTCATTAATGCAGCATAGGGTGCGCGCGGTGCGGCGGAAAGCCCAGTGCCGAGTAGACCATCAACGATGAGATCGATCCCTTCCGGCCACAGCGTATCGACATCCTGCGCATTCACCTCTTCAACATGACCGCCCTGTTCCAGCCAGCGCTGGCGGGCAAGATGAGCCTCGTCGGGCAGCGGCTTGTCGCTGGCACAGGCAACAACATCCACATCAATGCCCGCTGCCAGCGCCAAGCTGGCGACCACGTACCCATCGCCGCCGTTATTACCGTGTCCAGCCAGAACCCGCCAGCGGCGGGCCGAGGGATAGCATTGACGAGCGACCTGAAATGCGGCTTCTCCCGCACGCTGCATGAGTTCCCACAGCGAAAGCCCTGACTCGCGCGCCGCTCTGGCTTCTTCACGGCGAACCCACTCGGCGTAAAACACTGAATCAGGCAATGTGATTTCTGCCGTATCGAGCCGATAAGGCTCAGTGGCGTGGTGCATGTTGTTCTCCATCAATGGCATGGAACATGCATTTCAAGTTAGCAAGGTCTGCCCCGGTTCGCCAGAGAGAACGGGCAGACGATCAGGGCATATTAGCGAGAAATGTCAGGCAGCGAGGCAAAGAACTGTTCGATTCTCTTTACCGAGTCTTGCAGCGTTTGTTCATTAAAAGCGCTTTTCAATACATCAAGCGCGCCCGACATAAAGCCAGATGGGGTGGACAAATCAATATCGGCAAATGGGTTGCTTATTGCTGCATGCTTCAGCTCGTTAACCTGCCTGGCAGCATTGCTCTGGTACTCACGCCCCCAATCAGGATGTTTAATGGCAGCAGTTCTGACGAAGCTGATAAATTCCTCTAGCCCTTTTACAGCATCACCGGATTCGAGTGCCTCCCGATACTTCTCATATCTCTCCGGCTCTTTCTCTTTCATAATCACACTCCAGTCCACCTTATATTCGGTCGTTCCGGGGATATATGAAGGAGGATTGTCATAAGAGACATGGCCTTTTTCGTCCGTTGTCCGTGTCTGCGAAATTGCGGCGATTTGCTGCATCGTATCCAAAAAGGATTGTTTCTGGTCGTCATTGATATAGTGTTCAGCCAGATAAGCAGCCTGAGAAAGCCCCAGCGCTAACGAAGCTTGACGCAGCTCTCCGCTTACCGCGGAGCTATTCATGAAATTTTCATCGATGATACGATAAACCGCCTGAGACACCTGTTCAGGCTGTTCGGCTAACGCCTGTGACAATGCATTATCGATATCAGAGGAGAAAAAACGGCGAGCAGGCTGCGATATAATATCGTCTTGTAACTGCTTTCGTCCTTCCTGACTGATTTGTACCTGTTCAACATCAAGGGTAATCGCCGATTTATCAACGTTAACCAACTGCACAGCCTGCCGCTGATTAACATCAATGCTGAGATCCAAGCCATGAATCGTGGTGCGATAAAAGGACAATGGTGCCATTTCCATGTAGTGCCCCCAGAGTTTTATCATTGGCGCTATGGTATTGTTTAAATATCGACGGCAGTCTCAAAAACTTTATCTGTACTTTTTATCGACAGTTTTCTTCTGTTCCACGGTGATATCGGGACTTTGTGATAAAATCGGGACAATACAGTACATTTTTACGGTTCCCCATGTCATACCCCTACGATCTCAATGAATTAGCGCAACACATCAAACAATGGGGGCAGGAATTGGGGTTCCAGCAGGTCGGCATCTGCGACACCGATTTGTCCGCAGAAGAGCCTCGGCTTCAGGACTGGCTGGATAAGCAATACCACGGAGAAATGGATTGGATGGCGCGCCATGGCATGCTGCGGGCGCGTCCACATGAACTGCTGCCCGGTACACTGCGCGTCATTAGTGTTCGTATGAATTACCTGCCCGCCAAAGCCGCATTCGCCAGCACCTTAAAGAACCCGGAGCTCGGCTACGTTAGCCGCTATGCGCTGGGCCGCGATTACCACAAGCTGTTACGCCAGCGGTTGAAAAAACTCGGCGATCGGATTCAGGAATACTGCGGTGAACTGAATTTTCGCCCCTTTGTCGATTCCGCTCCTATCATGGAACGCCCGTTGGCCGCGAAAGCCGGGCTTGGTTGTGTTGGTAAACACTCACTAATTCTGAACAGAGAGGCCGGTTCCTGGTTCTTTCTCGGCGAACTGCTGATAGATTTACCCCTGCCCGTCGATCGGCCGCAGGAAGAACAGTGCGGCCGCTGTGTCGCCTGTATGACCACCTGCCCAACCGGCGCGATTGTCGCACCGTATACCGTCGATGCCCGCCGCTGTATTTCCTATCTGACTATCGAATTGGAAGGCCCGATTCCTGAAGAATTTCGTCCGCTAATGGGCAATCGCATCTACGGCTGCGATGACTGTCAGCTCATTTGCCCGTGGAATCGGTTTTCGCAGCTCACCGACGAGGCTGATTTCAGCCCGCGTGCTGCACTGCATACGCCGGAGCTGCTGGCGCTATTCGGCTGGAATGAAGAGAAATTTCTGCGGATTACGGAAGGGTCACCGATCCGGCGCATCGGCCATCTCCGCTGGCTACGCAATATTGCCGTCGCGCTGGGGAATGCCCCCTATCAGGATAGTATCGTGCTGGCCCTGCAAGCTCGTCTGGGTGAAAGCGAACTGTTGGATGAACATATCCACTGGGCGATGCGTCAGCAGTTGGAACGCCGCGCTTCACTGGAAATTGACGTCCAGTCAACACAGAAAAAACGACTTATTCGTGCAGTAGAGAAAGGATTACCGCGCGATGCGTGAGTCGCGCAAACCGTTGTCATCAGTTTGTCGTACGCGCTGTGAATAAATAAAAAAAACCGTTGCCAATCAACTGTCACAAAAAGTACAAGCGATCGTTATAACGTTTTATAAGTAAAATTTATGAATAGATATCAATAAGATACTCTACAGTATTTTATCAATAACATAGCGTGATTAATAAATAACCAACAAACAGCCTGTGGATAAGTCTGTTAAGAAGAATATGATTTTTTGTATTAACTGATAAAAAATGATGTGGACTGAGGCAACACTAACGCTCGAAATACGATGCTGTGTAGACAGCAAAAACGTGCAATAGCACAGAGCGGCCAGCATTATGAATTTCTTATCGTCCCTTGGCAAGGGCTGAGATCTACTTTTTACGATCGAAAGGGGCGTTTTATGATCAAAAGGAAAATTTTACGATCGAAAGCAAAAAGCGCGGCGACGCCTTTTTATGAGGCATCGCCGCGCAGAGCATTCAGATCGTCTTCAAAGAATTGGGACGGTGACAGCGGCATCGCCCTAATGTCGATCGTTTAAGCATCGAGATACACGGGGCTACCACAGGGGTGAGGCCTCCCAGCGGGAACCTCCCCCTGTGCTTCCCCTAATAACGGGCTTAAGTGACCAGTATTAGGCATCGCCCACCCTATCCCACGAATCGATGTTATGCGCGGGTTCTAATCAGGTAGTCAAAAGCGCTCAAGGATGCTTTTGCGCCTTCACCCGTCGCGATGATGATCTGCTTGTACGGCACCGTCGTACAGTCGCCAGCAGCAAAGACACCTTTCACACTGGTTTCGCACTTGGCATCGATCTCAATTTCACCGATGCGGTTTCTGGCTATCGTACCTTCCAGCCAGTGGGTGTTAGGCAGCAAGCCAATCTGTACAAAGATCCCTTCCAACGCTAAATCGTGCACCGTATCGGTAAGACGATCTTTGTAGCTCAGCCCCGTCACCTTCTGTCCATCGCCTTTCACTTCTGTGGTTTGCGCATTCAGAATGATGTCAACGTTCGGCAGGCTGCGCACTTTATCCTGCAATACAGAATCCGCTTTCAGTTCTGGAGCAAACTCAAGCAGCGTAACGTGTTTCACTACGCCAGCCAGATCGATAGCGGCTTCCACGCCGGAGTTCCCGCCGCCGATTACCGCAACGTGCTTGCCTTTAAACAGCGGGCCATCACAGTGCGGACAGTACGTTACGCCCCGCGTACGGTACTGATCTTCGCCGGGTACATTCATGTTTCTCCAGCGTGCGCCGGTCGCGATGATCACGCTACGCGCTTTCAGCGTTGCACCGGATACGGTAATCACCTGATGCGGTTTACCCGGTTCGCCGCCAGGAATTAAGGCTTCTGCGCTCTGCGCGTCGATCACATCGACATCATAGTCATCAACATGGCTCTTCAGCGCGGTCGCTAGTTTGGCACCTTCCGTTTTCGGAACAGAAATATAGTTTTCGATATCGACTGTATCCAGTACCTGGCCGCCAAAGCGTTCGCCGACCAAACCGGTACGGATGCCTTTACGCGCCGAATAGACAGCCGCTGCTGCGCCCGCCGGGCCGCTACCGATGATTAACACATCATAGACGTCACGTTGGTTCAGCTTCTCAACCTGTTTAGCGCCCGCGCCAGTATCGATTTTAGTCACAATCTCAGCCAGGCTCGTCCGCCCTTGGCTGAAGTGTTCGCCGTTCAGGAAAACGGTGGGAACGCCCATAACATTACGGCTTTGGATCTCATCCTGAAACACACCGCCGTCAATCGCGGTATGGGTAATATTCGGATTTAACACCGCCATTAAATTCAGTGCCTGCACCACGTCCGGGCAGTTGTGGCAGGAGAGTGAGTAATACGTTTCAAAGTGGAACGAACCGTCAAGATGGCGGATTTGATCGAGTAATTCTTTCGCTTCTTTCGACGGATGACCGCCCACCTGCAATAACGCCAGAATCAGGGAGGTAAACTCATGTCCCATTGGCGCACCGGCAAAACGCGGGCCGCTTTGGGAATCTGGATTGGTAATCAGGAATGAAGGCTTACGCACTGCCAGATCATTCTTTTCAACGAAACTTACCCGTTCGGACAGCTCAGCAATGTCAGTCAGCAAGGTTCTGACTTCAGCAGATTTAGCGGAGTCATCCAGAGTCGCAATCAACTCAACAGGTTTGGTTAATTTTTCCAGATAGGCTTTCAACTGGACTTTCATCGTATTGTCGAGCATTGGTCGTCCTTAATTAGGCAAATGGGTACAAAGACAAAGTCGTGCAGGGTGCTGGCCCCAAAAAAACCGGGCCAGAAAAATCGGGTGCAATGCACCCGATAAAAACAGCCATGTTTTCCACAGCTATGTTTTTCATAGCTATGTTTTCCGAGGTGTTAGCTTAGATTTTGCCAACCAGATCCAGAGACGGAGCCAGCGTAGCCTCGCCTTCTTTCCACTTGGCTGGGCAGACTTCGCCTGGGTGAGAAGCAACGTACTGGGCTGCTTTCACTTTACGCAGCAGGTCAGATGCATCGCGGCCAATACCTTCAGCCGTGATTTCTACCGCCTGGATGATGCCCTGTGGGTCAACGATGAACGTACCGCGATCGGCCAGACCTTCTGCTTCGCGCATGTTTTCAAAGTTACGCGTCAGTTGGCCAGTTGGGTCACCGATCATGGTGTACTTGATTTTGCCAATCGTTTCAGAGCTGCTGTGCCACGCTTTGTGCGTGAAGTGGGTGTCGGTGGAAACAGAGTAGATTTCCACGCCACGCTGTTGGAATTCGTCGTAGTAGTCAGCGACATCACCCAGTTCGGTCGGGCAGACAAACGTAAAGTCGGCCGGATAGAAGAAGAACACGCTCCATTTGCCTTCGATGTTCTTCTCAGTCACTTCGATGAATTGACCGTCTTTGAAAGCCATGTTTTTGAATGGTTTAACTTGGGTATTGATTACTGACATCACTTTATCCTCATGTGTTTTCGCATGTGGCTAAAGTACAGAAACGTGATCGCTATCACCAATCCGTTGTCTTTATCGAATCAATAAGCAATACCTAACGTAGCCTAAAATCAGGGATAGGTAATCTCCATATTCTGGTCACCGATCCTGATCGTCTTGAAACGTGGGGCAACGGCTTCAACCTTGCCGTCCTTCACCAGCGCGACCAGTTTTTCCGTCCCTATTGCGCCAAACATACTGGCCGCAATCTGCCACTGTCCATTTTCATCACGAGCGAGGATCTTCCCACCATTTCCCCAGCCCACTCGGGGAAAAACGAGCACTTCGTTATGACCATCGCCTGTCAAATCAATAGCAAAGAGCAGGCAAGCCATTTCCCTGCACTGATTACCCAGATTATCGCCCTGCAGCATGCTTTCGACTCCGTCTTCCAACGGCCCCACCCACTCAACCTGAACGGAGCGGACTTGTGCAGGACGCCCCTGCAGCCTATCGCGCAGTGCCTGTCGCCCAGTCGCGTCAAGTATCCGATCGTGCTTCAACTCTTCAGCCAGCCAGTTAAACTGCCGTTGGCCCGACGCCCCTAGCTCATCGCGCAGCGCCCACAGATCAAAATCATCGATCGGCGTTTTTCCATTAAGCAAACGCTGAACCTGATTCCTCGCGCTAAAGGCTTCTGGGCTTAACAGCGGCGTATGCAGCAATATCACCAGAACGCAGATGATAGCCGCGAGCAGCGGATTGCTTGTACGTAAATGCCCTAACCAGACGCCAGAACGGCGAACAACAGCCCACACCATCGCCAGACTGTAGAGCATTGCAATCGTCACCACGAAGATCGACTGAAAACGGAAAGGCGTCAGGCCATACTGCTCGATGCGCAGCCAGCTGGAATAGCCCGCCAATGCAACCAACACTGGCAGGCACAGCGCGCTGGCGCTAACGAACCCGCGTAACACGGCAGGATAAGCGCGGCCCTCGTTATCATCCTGAGAGGCGCAGTTAATCAAAAAGAGGTTTACGCCCATCAGGCATAGAAGAATGACGGTAGAACGGCCGGTATTCCATATCGGTTCCAGACCGCTAAAAGGCAGGGTCAAGGTGAAAACCACGGTAATCAGTGCACTAAGGGGCAGCAGGAAGCGGCAAGCCGATAGCAGAATCCCACGCAGCAGTCCGACGACCGTTTCTTTGGTCATTCCGATATACATGCCGATAGAAAACACCACCGGCAAGAGCAGCATATAAAACCGATAATGCCAAAGTACTTTACTCACCAGCCTGAACCCCAGCATGCTGAACAACATGCTGCACAGCACGAGCAAGAGTACGACCACCAGAACCACTAGCCAGGCCAGCAACACAGTAAAAATATTGTTCCAGGCGTGTTTACAGATCGCTTCATAAGATGGCCACCGCCCTTCACGGGTGGACCAACTGCAAATGAACGTACAGCAGATATAACCGAACAGGATGCCACACAGTATCCAGGAATCAGGCAGTTGGTATCGCCCACTGTCATAGAAAACCCAGCCACTAATCGCCGTCATCAGCACGGTCAATGCGCCGCCCCAAAGCCATGTCTTTTTCACAAAAAGCGTGCGTTCCAGCAATTGCAGACTCACTCCGCCCACTGCAGCCATCGTTATCAGCATTATCTGAAGCACGCTCTCTTCCATTTCAAGCGCGGCAACAAATAAAAGCCCCTGGAGCAGGCCAATGATCAGATAGAACCTTAACGATGGAGAACTGGCAGGCATGGCAAATCCTTTTAGCGATACAGATAAATGAGCCACCTACTTTAGCATCGAATTACCACGGCTCGAGTGAATATGTGTCTCTCTGACACATAGCCCCATCCCCATTCTTAATGTTCATAGCAGCGTCACCGTTTAGTCATTTGCCATCGTTAAACTGCCGCCCGAAATTTCATAACACATAGAAAATTAAAGGAATAATTCACATGACATCCCCCACGAAAGCGCTTTTGGCTACGGCGATAGCCTCATTGATACCGTTAAGCACCTCTGCGGCAGGAACAGAACCCGCCTCATCGATTGATGTCCTGTCCGGCTTTAACCAATTCTGGACAGCGGGTACGGCCTGGAACACGGGCACCCCGACTCCACTTGGAGAAATCGTACTTCGGCAGAATATTCAAACGGTGATCGACATCGCCCGTTCACGGACTCAGGCGCAAGAAATCTCGGCTTTTGAATTCGATGCACAGGACGCAAACTACGCGGTCATCGCCGGTCTGGGTCCGCTTGCCAGTCTACTGAAAGCGGAAACTGGCGCGTTCACCACGGTGAACGGTATCCCTGACAGCGCGTACAGCAGTCGGGTGAGCGACGGCGGCAACGGTTTGGGGTCAACCACCAGCGGTCTGGGTAAGGTCGTCGAACTCGTCAACGCCGTGCGCTACCCAGCCTCAACCACACCGGCCAAAAATAACTACAACTATCCGCGTCCTTTCCGCCAAACGCTGGACGGCGAGGATCTAAGCTGGGTTCTGCAAAAATCACTCGTTGCCCGCGTGCCAGCAACGGGAAACGGTGACGGCGGCTTCCCCAGCGGACACACTAACGCAGGCTACCTCGCCGCTTTCGGTCTCGCCTACGCGATTCCGCAGCAATATTCAGACCTGATCCTTCGCGCTGGCGAGATTGGCTATAGCCGCGTTGTGACGGGTATTCACTCACCGCTGGATGTCATCGGCGGCAGAATGCATGCGACCTACTACGCTATTCAGGATCTTGTCGCCAATCCGACCCTGCGCGCAGAAGCCTATGCTCAGGCGCAGGCATTCTTTGCCACGCAATGTGGAGGCACCATCACCGCGTGCTATACCAACGGCAAGAATGCCGAGGCGGCCTACGCTCAATATCAGATCGATAAAGCCCTGTACGCCAAATACACGTTTGAAGACACCTTCACGCCTATCGGTGACACCAGCGCCGCCGCCGTTGTTCCGCAAAACGCGGAAGTACTGATCGAAACACGCTACCCCTATTTGACCGCCTCTCAGCAGCGCGACATTCTGGCGACAACGTCGAATGCATCAGGCGGCGTGATGGATAACGGTATGGGTTACGATCGCCTGAACCTGTTCAAGGCGGCAAACGGTTACGGCGCGTTCAACAGCAACGTTTCTGTAACGATGAACGCAGCAGACGGCGGTCTGTCTGCCGCCGATCTGTGGCTCAACGACATTACCGGCACAGGCGCTTTTACCAAGTCAGGCAGCGGGCAACTCACGCTAGCAGGGCGTAATAGCTGGAGCGGCGGCACAACCGTATCCGGCGGAACGCTGGTTGGCACCAATGGCCGGGCGTTCGGCAGCGGAGCGATCGTCAACAACGCCACGCTGGCTTTTGACATCAGCACCGACGATACGCTCGCAAATGACATTTCAGGCAGCGGGACACTGCGTAAAGACGGAGCGGCCAAGCTGACCTATACGGGTAATGCGTCTGCCTTTACCGGTACCACGCAGGTGACAAACGGCACGCTGGCAGTTAACGGTTCACTGGGCGGTTCCATCACGGTGGCCGATGGCGCTACCGTCTCCGGTAGCGGTGCGATAGGCAGCTTGACCGTAGCCAGCGGCAGTACGCTTGCACCGGGTAATTCCATTGGCACACTCACGGTGAACGGCGATCTGACCCTGACCAATGGGGCAATTTATGAAGTTGAAGTGAATCCAGATACGACCGAGAGCGATCTGATCGCCGTGACAGGAACCGCCACGCTGGGCGATGCTTCAGTGCTGCATGTCGGCCAGAGTGGGGATTATCGTATCGCGTCAACCTATACCATTCTGACGGCGGGCAATGGCATCTCCGGCACCTTTGGTACAGTGACGAGCCAGTATGCCTTCCTTGATGCCAATCTGGGCTATACCGCGAATGCAGTGACAATGCAGCTCGCGCGCAATGACATAACCTTCGCGTCAGCGGCGACCACCGCTAACCAGTCAGCCGTTGCCAATGCGGTGGAATCATTAGGAACAGGCAATGCCGTTTATAACGCGGTAGCCATGCTCGATCGGGGCGCACCACCGTATGCCTTTGACGCTTTATCGGGAGAAGGTTATGCCTCGCTGGCCGGAGCCATGACGCGCAGCGCATTGACGGTCAGCGATACCGTCACAGACCATGCCCGTACCGCGCACGATGAGAACGTGTGGATCAACGTTTCTGGTGGCCGCCAGGATGCCAAGGGCACCAATGGCACTGCCGATACCGACTATCGCCGCCATGGTTTTCTGCTCGGTATTGATGGCGCGCTATCCGACAATATGACGCTCGGTATTTTTGCAGGAGCGGATAAAGGCAAATTCGACGTCAATAATCGCCGTTTCTCTACAGATGTCGACAATTACCAGTTAGGTGCTTATGCAAATTATACGTATAACCGACTGGGGTTCACCTTCGGTACTACGGGAAGTTGGGGCGATATAGCAGCGAAACGCGCCGTCACCGTCGGTTCTCTGAACGAGAAACTGTCGGCGGATCTGGATGCGCGTACCCTTCAGGTATTTGGTGAAGCACGGATGAAATTCGATACTAACGTGGTTTCCGTGGAGCCTTTCGCTAGATTAGCGCACGTCGCCAGTAAAATGGATAGCTTCAGCGAAACCGGCGGCGCTGCCGCCTTGGGCGGAGAGGCAATCAAAATGGATACGACCTTTTCTACCTTCGGCGTACGTCTGGAACGCAGCTTCGGCACGCAAGAGCGGGCGTGGACCGTGAATAGTAGCGTCGGCTGGCGACATGCTTTTGGTGACATCGATCCCACCGCACGTCTGCACTTTATCGGAGCGGATAGCCATAGCGTGACGGGAACGCCACTGGCGGAAAACAGCGTACGAATTGAAGCTGGTATCGGCAAGAAACTGACCGACAATGCGAACCTGTCATTATCCTACGGTGGCCAATTCGGTGGCGGTGTTACCGACAATACCGCAAACCTGAAACTGAACGTCAGCTTCTAACACACAACCACAGCGTAAGGCGGTGGCACTTCTTCTACCGCCTTTCAGTTCCGTATCGTGGCTCACCATTGGGCCACTCACGCGCTTTATGCCACTTGCAGGGCTATTCTCAATCAGGAACAGCAAGGTGCCCTGACAAAATGAAGCGTTTGAAGGTGTTATAGTGACTGACGCCATACTCAAATAAATCACTAAGGAATCTGTACCTCACCCGCCTCCAACCCGGCGATTTCTACGCCCTGCGCCACGGTTTTCCCCAGCGTCACGTTGATTTTCTTTGGCGAAGCGTCAGCGGTCGGACGATAAATCACATAGGCACGGCCATTCTCGTCAGTACGCACCGCCTGTGCGGGCACCGCGATGCCCTGCTCGTTACGATAGACAATAATAGCCAGCCGCGCGCTCATCCCCAGGCGAATATTTTGCCTTAAGTCCGCCAACGGCGTATCGAGTGATACCACCACATTATAGTACGCGCCGCTGCCTGACATATCGGCCGCATCAGCCTGCATATCAATCGACGCGACCTTGCCTGTCAGCGTTTGTCCGGCAAAGCCATCCCCGGTCACGTTAACCGCCATCCCTTCTTGCAGCTGATGCAGATCGGTCTCTTCTACCCGAGTCGCCACCTGAAAACGATCCTGAGCAATGACCCCAAACAGCGACGTCCCCTGGTTGACTGGCAAACCGGGTTGGATGACCACAGGCTTGCCGTTATCAGGCGTAGCAGGTCGCACGACAACACCGCTAAACGGCGCCTTGACGATTTGCCGTTCAACCTGCGCAGCCAGCGCCTGATAGCGCACCTGTGCATTCGTCAGTTCCATCTCTGCAATCTTGCGATCCTCGCCGTTCCCCCGCGCCAGCACCGTTCGCAGCTCTTCTTGCGCCGCAATCACGTCCTGTTCCTGTGAACGAATTTGCTGCTTTAGCGTGTCAACTTCCATACGCGCGACGATACCGCGTTCGAACAGCGCTTGTGTATCCCGAAGATTGGCTTGCGTATTGCTAAACGTTGACCGGGCTGAGCTTAATGCGCGCCGCGCGCGCGACACCTCTGTGCTTTGCTCCCACTGCCTGAGCGATTGTACCTCACGCTGTGTCTTGAGCACGTCGGCCTGCGCCTGACGCAACTGAATCTCAATTTGCCCGGGATCCAGTATCAGTAACGTTTGCCCTTCTTCGACGCGTTGTCCCTCGCGTGCCAGCACCTCACGGATAACACCTTCAAAAGGCGCTGCCAGCGTGGTCTGCGTCGCGGCCTGGATGCGTCCAACCAGCCCTAATTGATTTTCCAACAACTGGGGCTGAACAGGGAGCCATTGTCCCTGAGACGCGCTTTCCTGCTCGTTCGTACGCCCTGCCAGCAGCCAGATGAACATGCCAAATGCCACGATCGACAGCAGTGCCATAAGGTGACGCCGACGCAGGCGAGACAGAAAATGATGCCTAATCATTGAGTGCGATATCCCAGCTTTGTAATGTGGTACCCAGCGTCTCATCCAGTTCAGCCTGCGCATTGAGATAGCCGATCAGTGCATTGAGGCGGGCATTTTCAGCGTTGCGTAAATCGTTCTCGAAGCTCAGCACCTGAAAGTTACTGGAACGCCCTACCGTGAGCTTTTCTCGTTCAATATCTAGCTTGCGGCGCGACAAATCCCGCGCGCGTTGGGAAATCTCAAACTGCCGCCAGCGCGTACCAATATCACGTACCGCATTAGTGACATCGCGTTCAAGCTGCTGCCTGACTTCATCCAGCTGAATGTGCTGATTACGCACATTCACTCGCGCCTGAACCTCCGCCTGACGGGTACTCAGATCGCCGATAGGGATCTCCACCTGAACGCCAACATAATTCTCCCAGGTACGTGAGGTACTGCTCTGTGCTGCACGATCGCGCACCTGGCTGGCGCCCCCAATCAGCGAGACATCCCACAGGCGATCGTTACGTGCAACCGCCAGACCGAGCGCCGCCTGCTCGTTGGCGATGATCTGCGCCAGATAGGCCGGTCGGGAAGCTTCGGCCTGCTTCAACGCCTGTGCGGCGTTAACATCAACGCGCTGTGCCTGCATGGCATCCGTGGCCACAATCAGCGTATTTAAATCCAGTGCCAGAAGTTGCAGCAGCGCAAGGCGGGCGGTATCCAACTGGTTTCTGGCTTCTTCATGCGCCAGTTCCTGCGTGGCCACTTCAGCTTCGGTTTGCACAATTTCAAATTCAGCCATGCGCCCTGCGGCAATCATTGCACGGTTGACGTCAACCAGCTGGCGCGCTCGCGCCAGCGCATCACGCGCGATTTGCAGTTGCTCCTGCGAGCGCAACAGCTCTCGATAGGCAGCAATAATCTGCGTAATCGTCTGTGAAACCGTAGATTTCAGCGCCAGACGATTTAACTGCTCAGACAGCCGTGCAATGTGGACTGGCGCGGTCGTGACGTCTTTACCTGCGCCGCGCAGCAAAGGTTGAATCACAGTAATGTTGGCACCATCGTTACGCGACAACCCGGCGTTATCAGCCTGCGTGTGACGGTAGGTCCAGCCGAGGCTGAAGCGGGTGCCATAAGGTGTGAGCAGGGTTGATGTCGGCGTCAGATTGCCCTGCCGGTAACGATCGCTTTGGTTACGGTTGGAAAGGTAACTGCCCGTCAGCGACAGCTTGGGGGTAAAACGATCCTCTGCAACCCGAAGATCAAATTTCTGCGCGATACGATCCAGATAGGCGCTACGGATCGCGCGATTGTCGCGCAAACCAAGATAAATGGCATCGCTCAGCGTGAGATCGATCGTTTGTGCATTCAGCGACGTACTGACTGTCGCCTGCCCCTGCCGCGTCGCCTGAGAAGGATTCAACGCTGTTTCCGCATATCCTTCATGAGCAGAAAACAAAATCAGTAAACACAGGATAGATTTACGCATCGCGTAGCGCCTGTACGGGTTCAAGCCGTGCGGCGGTCATCGCCGGGTTAAGCCCAAAAAACAGGCCAATCGCCAATGAACTGCCAATGCCGAGGGGAAGTGACAATGCCGAAAGTGAAAAGACTGACCAGTCTGAAAAAAAGACAAACAGCCACGCCGCCGCGATACCACACACCGCCCCGATCAGAGCCCCGCAGGCGGATAGCACAACGGCCTCCAGTAAAAACAAACCCGCAATATCGCGCGGCCGCGCCCCCAGCGCCATACGAACACCAATTTCACGGCGTCGTTCGGACACATTCATCACCATGACATTCATCACCCCAACCCCACCTACCAGCAGGGAAATCCCCCCCAGCCCCGCCAGCAGCCATGAAAACATCCGCGACTGCTGTGCCATTCCCTCCAGTAGCTGCTGTGGGATTTGCACATCGATATCAAGTTTCGGCATCAGAGCGGCCAAATAATCCTTTAACTGTGAGCCCGTTTGCATCAGCGTATCGCTGTTGCTGTTACGTGCAATCACGCTGATGATTTGTGGGGCAGGCATGACACGGCGCATACCGGAGATCGGCATCAGGATAGAGTCATCAACCGAGACGGGAACTAGCGGATTGTGTCCCTGCGGCTGAAGGATTCCTACGATCTCAAACAGGTACCCGCCCACTTGCACGCGCTCACCCACAGCGGCGCCGCCCCCCTGCGATGCCCATTGTGTTGCCACATTCGCACCCAACACGATGTAAGTACTTTGCTCATCGAAATCACTCAGGTAGCGGCCCTGCGCGAGCGTCAGTCCTAAAACGTTCGACAATTCAGCCCGGCAGCCCACCACCATGGTACTCAGTGAACGCCCGCGCAGCCGCGCTTCGGTGGAGGTAATAATTAACGCGGTTGCCGCCTTAATATCAGGCAGATGCTGTCGCAAAACCGGGATATCCAAATCGGCAGGAACCGAACCGGTAGCATGGCTGCCCGCCCGATTCTGCACGGTGGCCACCAACAGGTCGCTGCCCATCCCTTTAAAGACGCCCATGGCTTCAGCTTCCGCGTTGTGCCCGATATTCAGCAAAGCGACAACAGATCCGCAACCCACGGCAATCCCAAGGAGGGCCAGAACGGCACGTCGCCCCAGAAGAATAAGGCTGTTCAATGGCTCAAGCAGACGCTGTTGCAACGAAGGACCATAGTGCTCTTGCCGCGCTTCCATCCGTGAACGAGGATCAGACATGGTTTACCTCATGGATTCGGCCATCCTGCACATGAATGCGCCGCGCCATACGGCAGGCCATGCCTTCGTCATGCGTCACCATCACGAGCGTCGTCCCCTGTTCGCGGTTCAATGCCAGCAATAGCGTGATGATGTCATCAGCCGTTTGGCTGTCGAGATTACCGGTCGGTTCATCCGCCAGCAGAAGCGCAGGTTCACCGACCAGCGCACGCGCAATAGCCACCCGCTGACGTTGACCGCCGGACAGGTCGGCAGGCCGATGGTGGGTTCGCTCTGCAAGCCCGACGCGCGCCAGCTGTATCTGGGCGGCTTGGCGAGCGACCTGACGCGAGACGCCGCGGTAGGTCAGGGGAAGCGCCACGTTATCCAACGCATCCAGACGCGGCAGTAAATTAAAACTCTGGAAGACAAAGCCAATGACCCGATTACGCACGATCGCACGTTCATCAGCACTTGCCTGAGACATATCCTGCCCTGCGAGCAATAAACGCCCCGAGACAGGCTGATCGAGCAAGCCGATGATGTTGAGCAAGGTGCTTTTACCAGAACCCGACGCGCCCACGATCGCGCAGCTTTGCCCGGCAGGAATAGACAGTGAAATATTGTGCAGCACCGATTGAGAGGAAGCACCGATACTATAGGTGTGTGAAATACCTTGTAAACAGATCAGATCCGTTATTCTTTCATCAGACATCCTTGCCTCTTTGCCGATCCCCGAAAGCATCACATTAATCGAATTATCCTACTGTTTGTGCTTTAGGAAAACCATTGAAAGCACGTTCTTCATTGATTCAACGCATCACCGTGTAACGTCCGTGTTAAACCATCGTGAGCCATTTACTTTTTCGACACTCGGTAAATAATAAAACCAACCAATGAATTAATTTGCAGTTAAATAATATTCATACTTAACTATTAATATGTGCAGGAATTCTATATTTATGATGTAAACCCCTGCACATGATATTAACGTCAAGTCACACCACAGGCATTAAATTGCAGTCAGATTCATTTTCACCAGCGATCAGTCCAATTTACGGTGAGCTGTGTAGGGCCAGAACCATAAATAGTACCGATTATTGATTTGCTATCCACACGATAATATAAGAAGAATGGTATGGTAGCCGACTTATACTTAAATGCAGTCGTTGAACCAGACTGCATATCGGAAATATTGATGCACGTCGATGTATTGCCCTGACATAAATAGACAGTCAGTGCTCCTTTGTTCCCGACCTGAAGCCGACCTAGCCCATAATTCCAATATATTATATTTACTTTTGTGTTAGCAGGAGGAGCAACGCCCGGAGATATGGGAAAAGTAAACTGGTTCCAAATATTTGCAGAATGAACATCCATTCTTTTCATATCCCCACTCGTATAAGAACCATCAAGTGCATGCGCTGTACCGGAAAACAAACATAGGGGAAGCAAAGCTGTAGCCGAAAGATATTTTAAAATTTCCATATAATCCCTTTTAAAAGAAAAAATAGAAATATTTTTATATCACAATAGGGATTATTTTGAAAAAGCTGGGGGATTAACATCAAGTTATTAAAAAAGAAGAGTAATAAACAAAATAAGACATAAAAGATCGCCTACAACAGATAAAAAACAAAATATTATTTTTACTTTTTCGATGAAAAAGGAATAAAAGCGACACAGTCACCACACTAATATTTCATTATAATGATAAGATGAAATCGTTATTATCCTCTATATAAAAATAAGCACTATTAACTGATATGGAATGAGGTTCAGGAGGAAACCAGTGACAGAGTGGTCATAGACTCCTTGGATTCGGAATGTTAAGCGATATATTCGATCTGGCTTTCCGCTGGATCGTCAAACAGGTGCTGAATTCCTGAAGAAGCGTAGATATTTAATGAGAGTGAAGGCGATACCAAGAGGGGTACAAACACGCTGTCGAATTAAAGAAGAGAGTAACGAGGATGATGAAGAATTTTGGAGCGGGAAACGAGACTCGAACTCGCGACCCCGACCTTGGCAAGGTCGTGCTCTACCAACTGAGCTATTCCCGCTTAGAATCGGATTTATTATCTTTTACTTCAGTAAACTACACTGAAATCAAAATTTATCAAATCCTGCCAAATCACTCGTAACTTAATGAATTTAATCACTATTTACCAACCAAGCAATTCAACGGACAGCATTATGTACCAACCAACTCAGCGTGGCAAGCCCTTTTCACGGAAAAACATTGCCACCAGTTTCAATCAGCAACATCGCTGTGGAGGCGAAGCCATGATTCCGCCTCCACAACCAGACCGCCTGACATTAAGGCGGCCTGATATTTCACTTGCTCATGCGTATCAGGATTTCACACTTTTCAGCAAGGTTTGCTTACAAATGTGCCCGAAGGTGACGTGAGTGACATTATTCCCGCCTACACCAACACCGCTCTGAGCCGGGACTTCAATACGCCATGCACCCACATCGTAAGTTGTTCTCCACGTATTAATATAACCCTGGCTGTAGTCCTGGAACTGTGTCGTGTAATCAGCATAACAGTTATCCAATTTCACAGACCCAGAGGCACGCCCATTTGAATCAGTGATTATTCCGTGGGCATTGGCAGCATTAAACTCTAACGCACCGTTGTCTTCTCGTTGGTCGAGTATAAGAATCGCAACGATATTTGGAATACCCGCGCCAGTTGAATCCGCCATCGTGACTCCCCAGGTCACATCCCGATAGGCTTGCGTGGTCATGAAACCATACGCTGTCGGCGCAGAACTAGGGATACGCAGAACGGTGCTTTCCCCCGAAACAGAATGGCTAAACTGAACAATTTTGGAGCCCAAAGTTAGCTTATATTTCTGAGAAACGGTCGGTAATTTTGATGGATTAGGCAGCACTCTCACCAAAATTTTCTCATTCGGCTGAGATGGAACGATCGTAATTTCCTGTGCGGTATTACGGGTTGTCCAGGTATTACCCCCATCAGTGGAAGACGCCAGTAACCAGTTGTTATTGGTTCCACTCGTCACGCCATTCAAGCGAAGTAAAACATGCTGGCCACGGGTTGCAGTAAAGACGTAGTAATCCGCATCAGAATCGCTATCAGAGTTAGCCTCAATTTCCCTCAAACTATCAGACATAGGGGTAGCCAGAGAGGGAATATCGTTCAGCTCATAGTCATCAACATTCGTATTAACGATAGCGCCAAAATTAAAACCGGAGCCATCGGCAGTATTGGCCTCCATAAACCAGTAATAATGCCCCGGCGGCGTTAAATCTAACGTAGCCTCATCAGCATTTCCCGCTTGATTTGAATAATTAATTGCCGTCACATTATTCTGCCCATCATCGCGCATCAAGCTGAGTGCAATATCGGTTTCAGGACTCATGCCTACGACAAAAGCGGTTGTTTTAGAACGCTGAGTGATTTCAAAGTGATAACAGGCGCTACCTCCACTTTGCAGCCCATCCAGCGTATAAATTGAATTTACGGCAAGGGTTGGACACAAAGGGGTAAATGCAGCGTTATTAGCAAGAGGTTGAGTGCTGGATAACGGTTTGTTTTGCGCGCTTTTTGCATCAGCCTGCGCAGTTGATGCATTAGGGGAAATAACCACAACCCCCTCATTTTCCGCTTTATGAAATTTATAATTACTTGCAGCATGCGCTTGTATATTGCTGGGCGCACTAAAAGCAGAAACCGTACCTTTCTTTTGCAGTTTCCCTATATCCTTCACTTCGACAGAAACGCTGGTTTCAGCAAGCGCTGAACTCATACAGAATGCCAGTCCAGCTGCCGCAAGACATAAATTCAAACGATGATATTTCATCCCAAGATTTCCTTATTTTTGAGTATTCTCAAATAGAACGCAGACTTATTATTTAAAAATTAACAAATATTGATTTTTAGCGGGAGTAGTATTACACCAGCACGCTATATAATCCCAATAAATTTTTACAAAAATATTTAAAATGAAATTTTTAAATGAGTAATTTAAAAATATTATTAATATAATTAAATCACTCGTTTATAATTATCAAACTAATTATTCAATATTCTCGATTAAAATCTACCTCGCCACGCAGCGTATTATCGGCATGAAAGCGAGCGAGATTCTCCAGAAATAATCGCCCCATCAGCCCCGGCACCATCGGCCCGGCAATGTGCGCCGTCAACGTCAGGTTTGGCGTGTTCCAGAACGGATGGCTGTACGGTAGCGGCTCTTGCCTGAATACATCCAGCACCGCTCCCGCAATCTGTCCATCACGCAGCGCCGCCTGTAAATCATCATCCACCACGGCGCTACCGCGCCCGACATTAATGAACAGCGCCGAAGGCTTCATGGCTGCAAACAGACGGGTATCATAGATATCGATGGTTGCCGAGGTATCGGGAAGGAGGTTGATGACATAATCGGCCTTCGGTACTGCGGCAGGTAGCTCCGCTAAGCTCATGATCTGTTTAAAATCAGGCCGCTGCCTTGGCGTACTGACGATGCCGTATAGCTCAACGCCAAAAGGCCGTAGAAAGCCAGCAACCTCGCAGCCGATCTCTCCCGCGCCGACAATCAGCACGTTCTTATCCGCCAGCGATCCCGGTAAACGGTGATCCCAGCGCCGCTCTTCCTGACTGGCTTGCCGTTCCCCCAGGCGCAGCTCATGCCTGAGCATATAGGCAATCACATATTCGGCTATCGGCTGCCCAAACACGCCAACGGCGCGACTCAGACGGTAATCACGCGGTAACCCATCGGCCAGCAGCGGCTTGAACCCCGCCCAGGTCGACTGTAGCCACGTCGGTTTCGCTCCCTGAGCCAGCAGTGCCGCTGCGGTATCAGGTTCGCCCAGCCAAATCGGACAGCCCGCCGCCTGCTCCGCCGTACCATTTGAGAGCACCAGCTCAAGCTCTGGCGCACTATGATTTAAGACAGAGCCGATCTCATCGGCACGCGAGTCCAGCAGCAGAATAGCGGTCATAAATACGTTCCTTAACGGGATGAAGCACCTGCGGCTTCACCCCGATGATTGTCGTTATTACATTTACGATTAGGCCGAAGCCTGAATGAGTGACGTCAACAACGCGCCGCGCTTCGCTTCTGATTTCTTCACCAGTGCGGCGAGTTTCTTGGTATTGCCCCAGATGAGATACAAGATGTGTTCTATCACGGCGGGTTCCCGCATCCGCACTTCTTCGACCAGTTGTTCGAACAGCGCGTCATCCTCTAACGCAGGCAACATATTCAACTTTAGGCTTTCTGTCGCATGGCTCAAACAGGCAACCAGCGTCGCCACGTTCTGCGCCGTCACGCTATGCTTATCGAAAAACGCCCGAATGAACGCATCTTGTACCGATTGATGCTCATCATCCACGCTTTCCATATACGCTTTTACGAGAGGGAAATACCCTGCATCGGTCAGACCCAGCCCAAATACGGCATAGCTTCCCGGCATGATGCACTTCTCACCTTCCGAATCGGCATACCATTCAAATTGCTCGATCGCTGCACGAGCATAATCCTCAAGCAGTGGATAGTTCGATGCATACTGCAACGCGTTAGCAAAAAAACGATGGGTATCCGATTTTGCCAGCCCCTTGATGGGAAGGTACTGTCGCACCGACGATTTCAGGACGATCTTGTAGCTCTTTGGGAAGCCGAGCGTCAGTAAGCGCGTAATGAAGCGCAGTGCCTGCTCATACGCTTCGGCACTTTCCTTGCGAATACGAACGGTGATGGTCGCAAACACATCATTCGCCACGCATTCTACTTCTTCATTCTTCAGGTTAATCAGCGCGTGCTCAAACGTGCCGCTTCCCTCTTCCATCATGCTTACCGCACGCGGATAACCCAACTGCTTCGCGATATCCAGATATTCCAGAGCCTGGGACTTACTATAAGAAGGTTCATAGCGCAGAATCATAACGGCCGCATAGAGCACTAATTCAAGGGGATGAAGCGTTTGTGAACCCTGTAACTCCAGTGCGATACCGGGCTTGAGAGTATACTTATCTGGTTCAAAAAAATACTCGGGTTTGGACACGTCGCAATAGCGCAACAAAAAGTGCTGATCCACCCACGCTTTTAACTCACGGGTAATGGTGCGTCGATGCTCAGACAATTCCGCACTTCCTGCGTTTCGCTGCTGAATCAGCTCAAGCAGAGTGATGACGTTGTCGATATCCATCGCAGGAAAGAGATGTGCATCGAACAGGTGACGAACCAGAAAGAAAGTTTGTAACTTCTCTGTTGGCGCGGTGCCGTGGGTAAGATAGCGATCGATATAGTCGTGAATAGCGTTAAGTAGCCGCTGTTTTTTCACCTCATTGATGAATGTAAACAGCGTAATCAGCAAGCGACCTTCCGTTGCCGGAAATACAGCCCGAAAACAAAACCGGTAGTCAATCAGCGCCGTATCTGCCAATTTCTCAACACGCTGCGCGATAGCCTGCGCCAGCACAGGAACGATACTTTCCTGTATCTGCGCCACACTCAGCGCACCTTTGCGACTGCCGGGCGACAGCCCATCGGCATCCGGCTTCGCTTCAGAGGATATCGATGTACGCCCCGGTGCATAATCCAGTATCAGATCGTCATGGATGCCGACCTGCAATGTTGTTCGCGATATAATCTCATCGAGCCCCGCCCTTTGCTCCTGCGTATCAAACCATTTGTTGATTGCCGTAAGCGATTCATCCCGCATCGGCAGGTCGTGTTGTGGTAATGCCCCGGCTTCGTTTGAATGCTTGTCCGTCATTTTTCTATTTTTCCTTATTATTTATCGCAGATGAAATACTGCCCCAAAGCACGGTATTGATGATTCTACCAACCGCCTCCACCGCCGCCACCGGAACCGCCCCCCGACGAGCCTCCGCCGGAAGAGCCCGAACCACTGGAACTGCCGCCTCCCCCGCCAGAACCGGAGTTCACCACCGTCCTTGACGAGGCGCTACACGCGCTGTTGAACTGGGAAATGCCGTCCCACTGCGTACTGGAGAACACGTCAGAGACCATTTGGTGGCTTTTCAGATACTGAGCAAACGTATTGGCCCAGGTTTCCCCCACGCCCAACGCCAGCGCATAAGGCAGCATACGTTCAAAATGAGTCACTCGTTCATCGGGCGGATACAGCGTCTCATAACGGCGCTCTTCTGCGGCGCGGAGGTACAAGGTCATCCCTTTGGCTATGGCCAAACCATTCAACCCTTTCTGGGTATGGCGCGGGACGATGCAGAAGAACCCCAGACACAATAACAGGCTGACCAATAAGGCCCCCTGATAGTCTGTCGGCAATTGAGACGATGTCAGTAAGCGAAACAGCCCGAGACCAAACGGCAGTGTGAAGAGAAACCCGGCCACCACCAGAAAAAGCGAGGCTTTACTTTTCTCACTATTCTTTAGCTGCGCGGAAAAGCGTGCGTATTTAATTAATTGCAGACACAGCATCATACTGAACAGCAGGAAAGGCATGCCGATGACCGTGCTTATTGCCGTCCAGAGATTGAAGAAAAAGCCATACAGCACCGGAACCAACAGGCTTAGCGCGAGACCCGCCCTCACAGCTCCTGCAATCGATAAAAACAGCGTCGGGTGCATTTTTTCATAATGCGCCTCTTGAGCTTTACGCGCCTTCTGCATTGGCACCGAACGCATACTGGTTTCCGTAATATCCAGTTTCTTCGTCTTGCCGGGAAACAAGGTGCTGAGGAGCTGTTTATCCTCAGGTGTCAGCGTCATGGACTCGCTTTCAGGTAAGCGAGTGAGCCACTGCTCTTCTCGCCTCTGCGTCATACCACTTCGGCTTTTTCTCGGCTTATGGATGACTTTTGTCAGCGCAATCGCACGCCTGGCAACCAGATCCAAGACATCACTGGAGAAAGCCACGTTATCGTAGGTTCGTTGACAGAGGTAACGTACATAGCCGGGATAAATGCCATTGGGAACGCTATACAACGGCATGACTGCGGGTTTCGTTAAGCCAAGGGGGGTTATATGCTTACTCCACCAAAACAGGTAGTAAGCCACGATCAGAAAGGGAGGAAACCACAGTATCCCGCTTTTCAACGCGGGCGAAAGCCAATTCCCCAGCAGAGAATCCTCTTGCGGTGCAGGGGCGGAAGCCAGAATACTCCGCGGCCAGGTGTAGGCGACCGTTACGCCTTCCCCCGAATGCAGCGGCGCGAGCGTCTCGATACTGCCATCTGCCAGAATGCGGGCGTTGTCGCCTTTCCTGCCCACCGGACCGGTATAAACATCAATCGATTGCAGGCGGGTATCTTTACCGCTGGCAGAGAGAAACGCCGCTTGCTCCGGCAGGTTCAGGCGAAAACGCACCTGATTGATGGGATAGTTCCAACCGTTGCCGGTGACGTTCCAATACAGCTCATCCCAGTTGGGAAAGCGGCTGAAATGGTTACTCACCTGATACTGAATACGGTAGCGGTAGACTCCGGGTTGCAGTTGACGATCGGCACGACCAATCAATACCTTAATCTGTTCACCCGCCTGATCGATGCTGTAGCTTTCCGGCTCGCCATCTCGCAGCACCTGCGTAATCTGGTATGCCAGCCGGAACGTACTGCCGTCCTGCCGATACCAGACTAGCGGGAGCGTGCGGAAAATCCCTCGTTTGATCTGCTCGCCGGTCGACTGAACCTGAATGGTCTCATCCACCAGCATGGTGCCATCCGTCTGAAAGCGTGCCTGCGAATCAAACAGCAAAATACGTTCGTCCGCTAGCCGGTCATCAACGTTAGCGCCCGGCGCGATGCTAACACCAGGGATAAACGTATTATCCAGCGCGTTCGCCTGAACTAAAACACTCCATGCGAGTAAAACCAGCCAGCCGCAACGGCGCAGCGCATCCACCCACCTTGCCATCACGTCACTCCATCCGTGGAACATCACCCTCTGCGGGATTCTCCAGTTCAAAGAACGCTTCGGTTTTAAACTGGAACAGGTTGGCGATTAACAGGCTGGGGAAGGATTCCACCTGAATATTCAAATCCCGCACCGTGGCATTGAAATAACGGCGCGACATCTGAAGCTGCTCTTCAATTTCAGAGAGCGATTGCTGCAAGGCGAGGAAGTTTTGGTTAGCTTTCAGGTCAGGATAAGCCTCCGCCAGCGCAAAAAAGCGCCCCAGCGTTCCTGAGTATTCCCGTTCATTCTGAGCAATTTGCCGCGTGCTGCCAGTCTGGCGGGTGCGCTGACGGGAAAGGGCTTCCAGCAGATCTTTTTCGTGCTGCGCGTAACGCTTGACCAACGTCAGAAGATTGGGAGCCAGATCGTGCCGGCGCTTTAGCTGCACCGCAATGCCGCTCCAGGCTTCATCTTTAAAACGTCGCAGAGATATCAATCGGTTGTAGGTAAAAATCGCCCAGATAACCACCAGACCAACCAGAGCTAAACCAAGATAAATTTCCATTTTAAACTGTCTTTTCGCTGTGATAGAGAAGGAAAATCAACGCGTTGGTATAAAGGTATGACGACGAATAGTACCGCATCCACGCGTCGTTGGTGACAGGAAATTACAGCGGCTTGATTTTTCTCATGATGTCGAGAAGGCGTGATAAATCACTTGATACTTGATGATAGTCCCACAGCGTCGGGAGGAAGTCAGTGCTGTGGAACTCAGCTAATTAAGCGTTCAGCGTGGCGTTATCAATGACGAAGCGGTATTTCACATCGCCTTTGAGCATCCGCTCGTAGGCCTCATTGATTTCGTCGGCGCGGATAAGCTCAATATCAGAAACAATCCCGTGCTCGGCACAGAAATCCAGCATTTCCTGCGTTTCAGGAATGCCGCCAATCATCGATCCCGCCACCGTGCGGCGTTTCATGATCAGGTTGAACACGTTAGGAGAAGGATGCGGCGATGCTGGCGCACCGACCAGCGTTAGCGCGCCATCACGCTTCAGCAGAACCAGAAACGCATCCAGATCGTGCGGCGCGGCAACGGTATTCAGGATTAAATCGAAGCTGCCCGCGTGTGCCGCCATTTCTTCCGCGTTACGAGACACCACGACCTCATTGGCGCCTAGCGCCTTAGCATCTTCACGTTTGGATTCAGACGTGGTGAACGCCACAACATAGGCCCCCATGGCATGCGCCAGTTTGATCCCCATGTGGCCAAGCCCGCCGATACCGACGACGCCGACCTTCTTACCCGGCCCGGCATTCCAGTGGCGCAGCGGCGAATAAGTCGTAATCCCCGCGCACAGCAGCGGCGCGACAGCAGCCAGCTCCGCCTCAGAGTGACGGACGCGCAGCACATAGCGTTCATGCACGACGATCTGCTGAGAGTAACCGCCGAGCGTCCAGCCGGGCTCATCCGCCGTCGGGCCGTTATAGGTGCCGACCATGCCATCACAGTAGTTTTCTAAACCATCATCGCATTCTTCACAGTGTCGACAGCTGTCCACGATGCAGCCGATACCCACCAGATCGCCCGCCTTAAAGGCGGAGACGTGGGCACCTACCGCCGATACCCGCCCGACGATTTCATGGCCGGGCACGCAGGGAAACTGTGTTCCTGCCCATTCAGCACGCACCTGATGCAGGTCCGAGTGGCAAATGCCACAATATGCAATCTCAATCTGGACATCGTGAGCTCCCGGCGCACGGCGGACGATCTGCAACGGTTCGAGAGGTTTATCGCCCGCATGGGCCCCATACGCATGTACAAGCATGGCTATTTCCTTTTCTGTTGAGAAACCGATTATGTTGAGAAATTGATCATGTTAAGAAATCGACTATTTTCCTTAATCCCTCAGCAGACAGGTATAGCATTCCGATGGTTTTCTTGCCTGATCCGATGAATTGCCCCCTCAGAGGGTCATTTTGGTCAACGCCAGCGAAGCGCCTAACGCAATCAGCGCAACGCCGATACCTTTGTCGACCAGACGTTGCCTGTCGAGCAGCCGACGACGCATAGCCGGGGCGGCAAAAAACAGCGCAACAATACTGAACCAGACCCAGTGCGCCACCGACATGAATAACCCGTAGCCAACGTTATGGCTTATTGGGCTACCAGGCTGCACAACCTGAGTATAGGTGGCGACGACAAACAGCATGGTTTTCGGGTTAAGCGCATTGGTGAGAAAACCCATGCAAAACGCGGCAAACGATGACGGTGCATGACCGGATGCCTCTTCCAATGTTATTTTTGTCTTATTGGTTAACGACTTATATCCCAGATAAATCAGATACGACGCCCCCAGAATCTTCATCACCATAAATATCATCGGGGAGCTGACAATGAATACCGCAATGCCAAAAACGGTATACATCACATGGATCTGGACGCCGCAGGCAATGCCAAACGCGCTGAGTAATCCGGCGCGCGAGCCAAAGGCATAGCTATTGCGGGTCACCATGGCAAAATCAGGCCCTGGACTGATCACCGCCAAAATGGTGATCGTCGCGACGGCAATTAACTCATTCATTAACGTTTCCCTTGTTCGGCAAACCATCTTTTTCACGATGATTTTGCACAGATAGGTGACAGACGGGCTAAAAAAGGAAGGCAAAGATGACTGACGAAATACGGCCATCAACAATGCCAACCTCACGATAATTCCTCATTATTTAAGCCATTACCTCTCTTATTGTCTGAGGGCGGTGTGATTATTCAGCGTTTGCATGTGGCAAAAAAGCGATTTATCTTGGTGTAAATCTGTCAAATTTCATCGCGTATATGAAACTTCCCTCGTTAGCCTCTTTTCGCTTCTTTGAAGCGGCCGCACAAACAGGTAGCTTTGTTAAAGCCGCCGAGTCCCTGCATGTCACGCATGGCGCCGTCAGCAGGCAGATCAGATTGCTGGAAGAGGCGCTGGGGGTTGAACTATTTGAACGACGTAACCGCGCGATCTTTTTAAACGCAGCGGGCCGTTCTTTGCATACGGTCACGCAGTCCGTTTTCGAGCAGCTCGAAGGGGTAGTTTATCGGCTACAGCAAGGTGCGCAGGATGACGTGCTGACGCTGTCATGCGAGCCCACGATTGCCATGAAATGGCTGATTCCACGGCTACCGGCGTTTAATCAGGCAAACCCCGATATCAAACTCCATCTGGTAGCGGCAGGCGGGCCGATTGATTTTGTGCGCAGCGGCGTTGACCTTGCGCTGCGGCGTGACGATTTTCACTGGGATCCGCAAACACATGGAGTAAAGGTGTGCGACGAATGGATGGGGCCGGTAAGTCGCGACAAAGCCGAGCGTAAAAACAGTCTGGAAGGGATGCGTTTGCTCTATACCGGAACGCGACCAAAAGCGTGGGCAACCTGGCAACGGCAGACGCATGTTTCCATCAAAGGCAGCGTCAGAGCGGACTACGAGCACTTCTATCTGTGTATTCAGGCGGCGGTCTCGGGGTTGGGCATGGCAATGGCGTCTTTCCTGATGGTGCAGGACGAGATTGCGAGCGGACAACTGCATGCTCCTTACGGATTTGCGCAGGATGGTTCAGCTTATTATCTGCTGTCGCCCATCCCTCTTGAGCAAAATGAGAAGCACGTACGATTTCATACCTGGCTAATGCAGGAAGTGTCCACCTGCCTTTCCGGGGTGGAGGACGCCTGTTAAACCCGCAACTGGAAAGACAATGACAGCACATTCCCGTGAAACCCATTTCACGACACTGAACATGATTATCGCCGCCTCGCTTGTGGGGCTGGTGACAGGATACACCCTGCCGCTGATCAGCCTGAAGCTGGCCGAGCACGGGCACAGCACGGCAACACTCGGCGTTCTGGCGGCCCTTCCGGCGGCAGGGATGATGCTATCTTCTTTCGTTACACCGTGGCTCAGTCGCCGTCTGCACGCCAGCTATCTGCTCTCCGGCAGCCTGATTATTCTGGCGGCATCCACCGTTGCCTCATTCCTGCTGTCACACCCTGTTTCGCTCATTTTCCCCCGTCTGTTAACCGGGCTCGCCTCGGGTGTTTTGGTGGTACTGGGAGAAACCTGGGTCACCAGTCGGGCTTCAGACAAACACAAAGCGACGCTGACAGGGCTGTATGCCGCCGTTTTCACCGGGTGTCAGCTGATAGGGCCGCTGCTTATTGCCGCTGGCGAGTCGATGCAAACCTATGCCCTGTGGGTCATTTGTGGCATCTCCGCCGCGTGTGCGTTCATGCTGAGGAACTGCGCCACGATGGTTCAGGCAGAGGAATCGTCCTCAGCGTCTTATCGGGATCTTATCCCTTTTCTCCCGGCCATCGCCTCTGGCGTGCTCTGCTTTTCCTTCTTCGATGCCAGCATACTTTCGCTCTTTCCGCTTTACGGCATGGAACAAGGTTTAGACGAAAAATCCGCGATCTTACTGGTTACGCTCATCTTTCTGGGCGATGCCGTCTTTCAGACGCCGATTGGCTGGCTGGCAGACAAATGCGGCATCATAAAAACCCACCTCAGCTGCGGCATCCTTTTCTGTGTGATGCTGGTACTGATCACCTTCTCGTTTTCCTCCCCTACACTTCTGATTCCCGTCTGTATCGTTCTGGGCGCTGCCGCAGGCGGGCTTTACACGCTGTCTTTGGTTCGGGCGGGGCAGCGGTTTGCCGGCCAGCGACTGATTGTGATGAATTCCCTTCTGGGGCTGGTGTGGTCTGCGGGCAGTATCAGCGGGCCTCTATTCTCCGGCGCAGCCATTACCTTTTACGGCTACGACGGCCTGATTGCCACCTTGCTGCTGACCGGCGTACTGTTTGTCGGCATACAGGGCGTATTAAGAAAAGAACGTTTATCGCGTCCACTGGGTGAAGAGTGAATGTAGGTATCAGGCTTACCAAACCCGCTACGGCCTGGTAAGCCTGAAAGGGATACGGCAGATGGACTGCTTATGCGGCCATTTCGCGTTTGAACACCGCCAGCGTGTGCGCCTTGACGCGAATAAACTCAGGATCGCTCATCGCCTCCGCACCGCGTGGACGCGCTAAATCAAACGGAACAATCTCCGACACTGTCGTGGGTCGACGCGTCAGCAACAGGATTTCATCCGCCAGAAACACCGCATCCTCCAAATCATGTGACACGATGACCATCGTCACGCCAGTCGCCAGTTGAACCTCTTGCAGCTTGTCGCGGATAAACAGCGTCATCTCAAAATCCAGCGCGGAGAACGGCTCATCGAGAAACATCACCTCAGGCCCCGTCGCCAGCGCCCGCATGATACAGACCGTCTGCTGCTGCCCGCCTGAAAGCTCATACGGATAACGCTGAAGATCGAAACGAATATCAAACATCGCGATCAGCTCATCCATTCGTGCCTGAACGTCTTGCTGCCGCATGCCGCTGCGCACCAGCGGATAGGCAATGTTCTTCCAGGCGCTCATCCAGGGAAAAAGCGCATCACGATAGTTTTGAAACACATAGCCAATTCTGGTTTCCGCCAGCGTTTTACCATCAAACAGGATATCGCCGCTATCAACGGGAATCAGCCCGGCAATCATGTTCATTAGCGTCGATTTACCACAGCCGTTCGGCCCGAAAATCGACACGATCTTGCCGCGCGGCAAATCCAGATTCAGATCGGTATAGAGCGGCTGACCTGCAAACGACTTATTCAAGCCACGAATGGTAACGTGAGTGTTCGGTGCCGGATAAGGCGGCAGCGCGGTATCCGGTTTTTCCACTTGCGCGGTATGAGGTGTCATCATGCTTTGCCACTCCAGTGAACAATTCGTTTTTCTGCCAATAAAAACAGGACGTTAAGCAGATATCCCAGTGCCCCCGTAATCAGAATAGAGGCGTACATATCCCGAATATTGAACACCTGCTGCGCATCGATAATGCGGTGCCCCAGTCCCGTTTCCGAGCCAATAAACATCTCTGCGACAATCACAATGACCAACGCCATCGACACACCGGTACGCAGGCCGACAAAGGTTTGCGCCAGGCTTTCCAGCAGCATGATGTCTTTAAAAATATGCCAGCGGGAGATCCCCATGACCTGTGCCGCCATCAGACGGGTTTTCTTGGCATTCATCACGCCGTAGGCGCTGTTGAACAGAATCACCAGCACGGCCGCAAAGGCCGAAATAGCAATTTTATTCGCGTCGGTTATGCCGAAAATCAGCAAAAATAGCGGGATCAGCGCTGACGACGGCGTAGAGCGGAAGAAGTCGATCAGAAACTCCAGGCTGCGGTAGATCTTTTCATTGCTGCCCAGAATAACGCCGAGCGGCACGCCAATCAGTGCGGCAAAACCAAATGCGGCGAGCGTACGGTACAGCGTCGCGCCGATATCCGTACGCATGCTGGCATCCGCGAAGGACTGGAACATATAGCTCAACGTGTCGACCGGCGACGGTAATAAAATGGGGTTCAGCCATTTCGCGCTGACCGCCAACTGCCAAAAGAGAAACAGCAGAATCGGGCCGACAGCGGGTAATAATTTAGACGTCCAGTGCTGGCGCATAATCGAGCATCTCCCTTAAGGCTGATAAATCAGGCTGCTGACATCTACTGGCTGCCGGAAGATTTTTCTTTCGGTGAACACGTCATAAAACTTCTGGAACCACGCCAGATTGTCGCCTTTTAGCTCGTCGTACATGACAAACCCCGGCAACGGCACCTCTTTACTCAGATCGGCCTCAATACTGGTGTATCCGGTGATGTGCTCACGAGCCGCTTCCGGGTTCTGCTGAATAAACTGCACCGATTTGGCATAGGCCTGCGTGAAGCTTTTTGCGTCCGCCGCACGGCTGTCGATAAAACCGCTATTTAATGCCGCCGCACCGCCAAACCACGGCGCATCGGGGTTACCAAGCACATAGCGTGAGATCACGCCGGTTTCCAGCGTACGCGACAGCCCTTTCAGTCGCCCCACCGTTCCCGTGGGTTCCAGCGTATAAACCCCGTCAATCTGACCCGCGGCCAGCGCCGCGGCATGCTGCCCGACCGGCAATTCCGTCACGCGCAGTTCATCTGCCGTAAAGCCGTTTTTCTCCAGAATAATTTTGGTCATCACCACATTCTGAATACCCGGCCCACAGGCGATACGTTTGCCCTTCAGCTCCGCGATACTTTTTACGTCGCTGTTTAACGGCACCAGAAATTCATCCAATACCATCTGATGATTCGACGGGTTCGAGCAGATGATCTTGAACAAACCGGGTGAGGTAATCTCGCCTAATCCCAATGCGCCGGTGGCTGTACCGTTGGCGCATCCGTGTATGCGCCCCGTGATCATCCCCTCGACAATCTGTTGCGGGCTAGCGAATTTCACCGCTCGCACGTTCAGCCCTGCCTCTTTGAAAAAACCCCGTTCAACACCCACGTATAAAGGCAAACCGCCCACAATAGGCCAGTAGCCAATACGGATTTCTTCACCTTCGGCAGCAAAAGCCATTCCCGGCAGCAGACTGCTTAGCGTCAGCGCGCCTGCGCTAACCGCTGACCACTTCATCAACTGCCTGCGTTTACGATCGATCTTGTCATTGTTATTTTTCATTGTGTTCCCCCTTCAATGGTGAGCTAACAACAGCTGATAACCATCAGCCTGAAAAAACCGATCAGGTCGATTGCCTGAGTCGCGCCATCTTGTACACAAGACGGTATATAAGACTAAGCACAGGCCGTGCCATGTTTATCAACACCACAAAACCCAGCAAATACGCTGCTCCCGTGGCGTTAGCGCACCAAAAAAAAGCAAAACGTTACAAAAATGCATTACGAGTGATGCAGAGTGACGCTGCCATCAGCACATCGCCTTCTTGCTGAGGCAAACAAATGTGGCATCATAAAAGCTCCATCAGAGGCGATATTCTTTTTTACGTTAGGGACTGTCATGCCAATCATGCACACGGATGTTTTATCCATCGATTTCCCCTCAAACTTCACGTCCATTGAGCAGATAGGGCAAGGGGTGCTCGGCCAGTACGCCACTGACGATGGCATCGTTGCGCTAAATATTTACCCGGTGAGTGGGGAACTGCTGCATGAAGTAGAAACGGGGCAAGCAGAGCGATATCGCACTTTCTGCGGCAAAAGCTATGGCAAACTCACCTGGCTTGAAGAAAAAACGTTAGCCCTTGAAAACGACAGCGCATTGTTAATGACGGCTGAAGGGATTTACGGCTTCGCCTACGTGTTCGCGTTTATCCGCTTAACGGACACGGTTTGCCTTTTCGCTGGGGGATACTGCCCGCAGGATCGGCGACAAGAACATTTCAAAACCCTGGAAACCGCGCTGCGCAGCCTGCGGATTGTCACCACAACCCCAGAGATGGCATTGCGTCGCCATCGGGAAGCATTAGAGGAAGAAGAGGCGGGGGCCAACGCCATTCCAGAAAACAAGGTAGAAATAAAGCAGGAAGAAACAACCGAGACGCCAACCTTTCCTCCTGCGCCCATAGATCCAGCCTTGCTCCCGCTGCTGGCGGAGCATTCTCCGCAGCGACAACACCTTGTGAATACGCTGCTCTCGGCGGATGCCATAGTCCCTATCGCCCATGCTGTAGCTGGCACCTTACGCAGCAGCGTCGATTTCTATCATGGCACAGAGGACGACCAGACAGCGCAGGGCAACCATCGGCTGGGTGGCCTGCCGGATTTACCTGTCGATATTCCCTACCCTTGCGTCAGCGTCACCGAAGACACCTTGCTCGAATACGAGGAGTGCTGGCAAGAAGGTGAAGACGAAAAAGACGTGTGCATTTTTCCCTGGGACGACGCCACACAGAGCTATCGTGTACCGCTGGAATTTATTGCACAGATAGACTGCCGCACCTTAGCCCCGTTACAGGACTATCTGCCGCGTGAGGGAACCCTATTCTTCTTTCTGGAATGTGGAAGCAGCCCTGTAACAACCCGAGGGAAAGTCATCTATGTGCAGGATGCCGCACGTCTGTGCAGCGGGATGCGCTTTGCAGACCTGGCCTTCAATGACGAGAAGACGCTCGGGCAGAAGCCTGCACTCAAACTGCACCCGAGAACCAGCGTCGCCGTCCCCAGCTTTTACGCATTGTGCCAGAACCCTCATCTTGATGCCCTATTGTGCTCACGTCTGAGTCAGGAACAGCAGGCAGCATTGCATGATGATGCGTATGACAATGCGCTGTCCCGTCTTGGCTTTGCGCAATATTACGCCTGGCAGTTGCGGCAACTGGGGGCATTCAACCTGTTACCCGATAGTAAAGCGACAGAAGAGCAACTCGCCTGGATGGTCGAAAAGGAGATGCTGCCATCGGACTTTCCACCTGATGCCCCGTTGCCTGAATATCAGGGCATTGCCCGAGTCAACGGCTGTGGCTTCAGCCAGCATGAATTGCCAGAGTTGCAGGCAGCACAGCAATTGGGCGGCGAAGCGCAGGACTGGCTGGTGCTGTTTCAGGTCTGTCTGGACGGGCAATTTCAGTGGGATGACGGCACGCTGAATTTCATCATCCATCGCACCGACCTTGCAGCCCTACGCTTTGACCGCGTATTTCTGGTCTGCGACTACTGAGGATGTGCATGTTGCCAAAGCTAAGTGGGCAATCTTGATAAGCGCGACGACAATCCACCGCGAATTAATCGTGGTGATTGTCGTCGATGCGGCATGGTACGGGCTTAAGAGCGGGTACCGATCTGCGTGAAGACAGCTTGCAGGGTTGCGGCCTCGTAGGTTGGCGCGATGTCCGAATCGTTGGCAGCCCCGCCTGCATTGAACCAGCAGCTATCGATACCATAAAGGTTCGCCCCCAGAATATCGGCATCGAGCCTGTCGCCCACGATGATCGCCTCGGCTTTTTTGAACGAACTGAACTTGCTGGCGGAGAACTCGAAGAAGCGCGCATCCGGCTTGGCAAAGCCGCAAGCCTCAGAAGTGGCAACAAACGAGAGACAACCCGCCAAACCCGAGTTCGCCACCCGCTTCGCCTGCACATACTCAATGCCGTTGGTAATAATGCCAACTTCACCGATCTCGGCAAGCGCTTCGCATAGCTGCACCGCGCCATCCACCAGCACCACGGTCTCAGGCAGGCACTCCAGATAGAAGTTGCTCGCCTTGTGCGGATCGATATCGATGCCATGAAGGGAGAAAGTGCGACGGAATCGTTCTACTTTCAGGAAATCCTTGGTGATTCCTCTCTTCTCAAACTCGCTCCATAGCCGAGAATTCTCGCGCTGATAGTCTGCAAACAGGGTCGTATTTTCAATATCGATACCAAGGTTCGTCAGCGTACGCGCAAACGAAAGACGCTCAGAGGCTTTGAAGTCCAACAGCGTGTCGTCAAGGTCAAACAGAAAATGGCGGTATTTCATAAATGGTGGTTACTCTACATCAAGGAATCGCTTCTGACGGAGACGGCCTGTGCTGACTTAGCGGCCGTCAGCGCGCGGTTAACGCCCAGAAGCACAACGAGGAATGATAGCGTCAAGAGCCCAATCATCACCCACGGAAACGCGCCCGGCCCTGCATTGCTGAGGAGCAATCCTCCAATGACGCCCCCTGCGGCCACGGCAGTGTTCCACGATGTGGTAGACATCGACTGTGCGACGTCCACGGCATCAGAGGAAAGGTGAGTCATTGCCGTTTGCGTGACGACGGAGAATCCCCCGAAAGAGATACCCCACATAAAGACTGCCAGAACCAGAATGAGCTGTACATCGGACCAAAGGCCCAGAAGGAGCGTCGCCGCGGCGAATAAGAGCACTTCGGCAGGGCCGAGACGCTTGAGGTTCCCATCAACAATAATGCCTGACAGCACAAGGCCAAACACCGCACCCGCCCCGAAAATGAACAGCACGCCGTTGAGCCAGTCCCCCATGGCGGAAGCCGCGAGGAAAGGTTCGATGTAAATATACAGAATGTTGTGCGTGACGATGTAGGTGAGGATCAGCGCAAGCGTCGCCCCGACGCCGCGCTTAGAGGCAACCTGAGGCAGCGATAACCGCTTATCCGCCGATTCACCTGGGAAATCGGGAGCAAAAAGCGCGATCCAGACAACAAGGAGCACCGCAATGGCCGACACGAGTCCAAATGCGCCCTGCCAGCCGATGACTGACCCGAGAAGGCCGCCAATCGGTACACCAAGCACCAGCGCGGCCGTAGAGCCCGCACCGACAATGGCGATGGCACGCCCGAGTAACCACCGGGGAACCATACGCGAGGCGTACCCGGCCAGCATCGACCAGACCACGCCACCGAACAAACCGGCAACAAAGCGGGCGGCCAGTGATAAAACGTAGTTGTCGGAAAAGGCGGTCACCGCATTCACGACGGCAAATCCGCTAATCGCGATGAGCAGCAGAGGTTTACGCCGCATGCCGCGCGTCAGCGCCGTCGCGGGAATCGCAGATAACAGCGCCCCCAGAGCAAACGCGGTAATGAACTGGCCGGCCAGACTTTCAGAGACAGCAAGACCCGCCGCAATCGCACTGAGAAGCCCTGCCGGCATGATCTCGGTCAGTAAGGTCAGAAACGCGGCTGTCGCAAGTGCGAGGAGCTTTAACACGGGGAGAGACGGGGTTTGGATTCGATTTGCACTCAAAATGATTATTTACCTGTAACACTGGCCTGTCGTAACAAACTGAATGTAGTAACAAACTGAATGTAGTAACAAACTGAATAGTAGTAACACACTAAATTTGGCCATCTGAACAGAGATGATACCATCACATTCTTATACAAACAGGTAACATTATGCTCAGGGGCGCAATACGTGGTGGGTAAACAATGTTGAAAATCTCTTTCTTTACCCTCTTTATCAGGTATCTAAAAGCATCGACCGTTCAGCATCCAGACATTTTTGGGCTGACGGATTTTTCGCCGACAGAGCTGGTTTCTCAAGGATACGAGTTAGTCGGCGATCCGACCGACTTTCATTTTTATGAGAAGGACTATGTCGTTAGCTACCATAATAAAAAGCTGAATATTGTTTTTAAACGCTATTTTTATCTCGATGAAAATGCCGGAAGCGGCTTCTCAATAGGACGGGGAGCGAGCCTTATTTCTCTTTTGAAATGCTATAAGGCCGTTTGAGAAGCGAACTGCCAGCAAAAATGCTTCGCTGGCAGCCTCACTCATTGGGTGGCGTCTTCGTAGCGTCGAGCCACTTCCTGCCAGTTGATGATGGAGAAGAACGCTGAGATGTAGTCAGGGCGGCGGTTCTGATAATTCAGGTAATAAGCATGCTCCCAGACATCCAGCCCCAGAATCGGGGTGCCGCCTGACAGGCCAGCGAAGTCACCCATCAGAGGGTTATCCTGATTCGCGCTGCTCTCGACGAGCAATTTGCCATCGCGCCCCACCGTCAGCCACGCCCAGCCGCTGCCAAAACGGGTCTGCGCCGCCTTCGTGAAGCTGTCTTTGAAAACCTCATACCCACCCAGATCGCTGTCGATGGCTTGAGCCAGTTTTCCCTCAGGCTTGCCTCCCTGTGCGCTTAACACAGTCCAGAACAGCGAGTGATTCGCGTGCCCACCGCCATTGTTACGCACGGCGACTCGAATGTTTTCTGGTAGCGCCGCGATATCAGCAATCAACACCTCTACTGGCACCTGCTGGTCGCCCACATCGGCCACCGCGTTATTGAGATTGGTCACATAGGTCTGGTGATGTTTGGAGTAATGGATCTCCATCGTGCGTGCGTCGAAATGGGGTTCCAGCGCATCAAACGCGTAGGGAAGCGAAGGTAAGACGTAAGACATAGGAAACTCTCCAATAGGGGGAAAAATCAGCTAACAACGACAGCTTGCCGTTGCTGCACCTGACCGTCATGACAAGTGCATCTGCGTTTATACAACCTCAACCTAACTTAAGGTCAATCCTCTTTTTCAACTATTTTTCGGAAAGGGAGCGAAGCGATGCTCCCCCTACCGGCCATGATTGCAGCGCGGCAGAAACCGCCCGGTCAATCAAGGCCGGGGCTATTCCAGTACACATCATCGGCTCGTTACGCTTGCGTAAGCCAGATTACTGCCAGACGGCTCTCGGCTCTGCGTGGGGATATCGCCTCGCCAGCTACCGCCTAAAGTACGAAAGAGCGTCGCCAACGCGATCTGTCTCTGCGTTTCAATCTGGACGAGCGTCATCTGGCTGGCAAAATCACTGCGCTGGGCGTCAAGCAGCCGCAGATGATCGTCAGCACCGCTGCGGTAGCGGTCTTCCGCAAGCTGTAGCGCCCGAGAACTCGATTGTGCAAACGCGCGCTGCGCTTGTTCTTCACGGCGCAAGGTGTCGGTTGCGGCAAGCGCATCGGAGACCTCGCGGAACGCCACCTGAATCGCCTGCTCATAGCCGGCAATCGCGATGTCCTTGCGTACAAGAGACAGATCCAGATTGGCCCGGTTGCGTCCGCCATCGAAGATCGGTAGCGTGATCTGCGGAGCGAAAGACCACGCCCGCTGACCGGATTCAAACAGGTTGGACAGTTCAGTACTGGAGCTGCCAAACAGGCCGGTCAGTGAAATACGCGGGAAGAACGCAGCACGTGCCGCACCGATGCTGGCATTACGTGACTGTAACCGATGCTCTGCGGCACGGATATCCGGCCTCTGCGCGAGCAGATCCGACGGCGTCCCCGGCGCAATCTCCTGCACTAACAGGACACCCGTCGCTGGAGACGCGGGCAGATGTGGTCGTACATCGTTAACCCCGACCAACAGCGCCAGCGCATTGTTCGCCTGGCGGAATTCACGGTCGATGCGCTCCCGATCTGCCCGCACCTGTTGGGCTTGCCCCAGACTCTCCTGATAATCCAACTCGTTGGCTGCGCCAAGCGAACGGCGCTGATCAATCAGCCTGAGTGACGCTTCGCGCGCCTCAAGGATACGGGTGGCGAGCAGATAGCGCCGCTGCGCACTATCGCGCGTCAGGTAGGCCTGTATAACTTCGCTAACCAGACTGATCTGCGCGCTACGTGCAGCCTCCTCGGTTGCCAGATACTCCTGCATAGCGGCTTCGGAGAGATTGCGCACGCGCCCGAACAGGTCCAGTTCGAAGGAAGCCAGCCCCACACCAGCCTGATAGTTGCTCTGCACCGAGGGTGCGCCCGGCGTACGGAGATCCTCGGGCACGCGTTGGCGCATACCGCTTCCCTCAATCTGAGCGCCCGGCAACCGATCGGCACGCTGCACGCGATACTGTGCACGCGCCGCGTCGACGTTAAGCAGGGTCTGACGCAAGTCGCGGTTGTTGTCTAAAGCAAGCACAATCAGCCCGCGCAGTCCGTCATCAGTGACAAAGGCCTGCCAGTCCAGCGCGGTGGTGGCTGAAGCATTTTGCTTGCTCGACGTACCCGCGCTGTCTGCCTTGGTGCCGTCACTCCACTGCGAGGGAATCGGCGCAGCAGGCCGTTGATTCACGGGTGCCAGAGAGCAGCCCGACAGCAGTACCGCCGTAGCCAGAGCCGTCAGAACAGGCCCTAAGTAAACGTTACGTGGATGATTACGCATGTTTAGAAACCTCGTCATTCAGTTCACGCTCACGTTCGGAGGCAGCAGACGCACGATGGTCACGCGCCAGCAGGGTATAAATCGTTGGCAATACGAACAGCGTGAACAGCGTACCGATCACCAGGCCAGCCACCACCACAATGCCGATAGAGTAGCGACTGGCGGCACCGGCTCCGCCAGCGAACAGCAGCGGGATTAAGCCAGCAACCATCGCAGCCGTGGTCATCAGCACCGGCCGCATACGGATCATGGCCGCCTTGTGCATGGCTTCCATCGGGCTGAGGCCTTCATGCTTCTGAATATCATTCGCGAAGGAAACCATCAGAATGCCGTGTTTGGATATCAGGCCGATCAGCGTCACCAGCCCGATCTGGGTATAAATGTTCATGGTGGCGAACCCAAGCCACAGCGGCAGCAGCGCGCCACAAATGGCAAGCGGCACCGTCATCAGAATGACCAGCGGATCGCGGAAGCTCTCATACTGCGCAGCCAGCACCAGAAAAATCACGATCAGCGCGAAGCCAAACGAGACAATCAGGCGATTGCCTTCCTTGACGAACTGGCGGCTATCGGAGAGCCAGTCGATCTGCGTCCCCGGCGGCAAAGGCTGCGCCTTCAAAAAGTCCACGGCCTGCCCCATCGTGACACCCGGCAACAGCACGCCCGAGAGCGTCACCGCATTCATCTGGTTGAACTGCGGCAGACGGTTGGCCTGCGGCTGCACCTGCACATCGACCACAGTGGACAACGGCACCAGACGGCCTGATTCGGCACGCACGTAGTAGCCCGTCAGGTCGCCCGGCGCACGACGCTTGTCTTGCGGAACCTGCGCGATAACGTCGTAGGAACGGTCAAACCAGTTGAAACGGTTGATGTAGTTCTCACCGACGAGCACCGCCAGCGTATCCGCCACGGCACTCATGGTGACGCCCATCTCACCGGCTTTAGCGGCATTGATAGTCAGCCGAGCCTGCGGGCTGTCAAAAGCCAGATCGCTGTCGACGAACGCGAACAGACCGCTACCCCACGCCGCTCCCTTAATGTTTTCAAGCACGCCATATAATTCAGTGAAATCAGCGGGTGAGCGAAGAACCATTTGTACCGGCAAACCATCGCTGCCAGCGGGTAAAGGCGCAGGCTGGAAGGCGGTAACAAAAGAGCGGGTAATGCCGCCGCTGCGGCCGTTTATGGTGCCCTCAACCTGATTCGCAGTCATCTGCCGCTCTTCCCAGGGCTTCAGCACGACACCGCCAAACCCGGCATTTTGGCCGTTGTAGCCATTAACCATGAAACTCCCCTGATAGTCAGGCAGAGCACGGAAGATGCTTTCAACCGCTACCCCGGCGCGCTCGGTGTAGCTCACGTTGGCGTATTGAGGAGACTTGGTCTGCACGAACACGTAGCCCTGATCCTCGCCCGGAGCCAGCTCACGCTGCACGCCCATGAACAGGACAACGATGCCGCCCAATACCGCCACACAGACCATCATCACTGCCGCCCGGGCATGAAGTACATGACCCAGAAGACGGCCATAGCGCACGGCCAGATTGTGCATGGTGCGTTCGATGGCCTTGGCCATCCGGCCCTCGGACATCTGTGAGTTGAGCATGTAGCTGCTCATCATGGGCGATAGCGTCAAGGCAATCACACCGGAGACGATCACCGAGCACGCCAGCGTGAAGGCGAACTCCTTGAAGAGCGCGCCGGTGATGCCCCCCATCATACCAATGGGCGCATAGACCGCCGCCAGCGTAATGGTCATGCCGATAACGGGCCAGACAATCTCACGGGCGCCCACGATGGCCGCTTTGCCCGGCGACAGCCCTTCTTCAATGTGCCGATGGATGTTCTCCACTACCACGATGGCATCGTCCACCACCAGCCCAATGGCCAGAACCATCGCCAGCAGGGTCAACAGGTTGATCGAAAAACCGAAGGCCAGCATCAGTGAGGCCGTGCCGATAAGCGACAGCGGGATCGTGACGATAGGGATGAGCACGGCGCGGAAAGTCCCCAGAAACAGGAAGATCACCATCACCACGATGACGACCGCCTCTAGCAACGTCTTCATGACTTCATCGATCGCCGCATTGACGAAGCGCGCAGTGTCGAAGTTGTTGACCACCTTCAAGCCGGGAGGCGCGGCACGCTGCAAATCAGGCAATAATGCATCGACGCCAGCCACGATCTCCAATGGATTACCATCAGGCGTAGGTGAGATGGCGATGGCTACCGCACGCGCGCCATCGTTCAAAAAACTGCTGTCGTAGTTCTGGCCACCCAGTTCGACTGTGGCGATATCGCCAACGCGTACAACGCCGTTTTCTCCACGTTTAACCACCAGATCGCGAAAGTCCTGCACGCTACGCATGTCGGTAGCCGCCGTGATCGGAATCAGGTTGTCATGGCCGCGCAAAGCACCGGGCGCTGCCTGCACGTTGTTTGCACGCAGCGCCGCAGCCAGATCGCTGGCGGTTATCCCGCGAGCAGCCAGTTTGATCGGATCGACCCAGAGGCGCATTGCAATAGTTTGCCCACCACTCGTCTCCGCCGACGCGACGCCCGGCACCGAAGTGATCTGTGGCTGTACCACGCGGTTGATGAAGTCCGTAATCTCGGGAATGCTTTGCTGATCGCTGACGAAGGACAGATATTGCACCGCCGACACACCGTCGGTGATCTTCTTGATCTCTGGATCGTATACGCCCTCAGGCAAGCGGTACTTAACCTGCTGCACCTTGGCCAGCACTTCGGTCATGGACCGATCCGCATCCGCATTGAGAACCAGTTTTGCCTTGATCTCGCTGCGCCCCAGCGTGGACGTTGAACTCAGATATTCGATGCCGTTAGCGCTGGCGATCGCCTGAGCGATAGGTGTGGTGACGAAGCCCTGCATTACATCCTGCGAGGCGCCGGGGAAATTGGTTGTGACAACAATCGTCGCGCTTTCCATCGCCGGATACTGACGCATCGGTAACGAGAACAGCGCTGCGAGACCGATCAACAGAATGAGTGTACTCAGCGTGATCGACAGGATCGGGCGTTTGATGAACAGATCGGTAAACTTCATGGTTGACCCCCAGTGGCCGGAGCCCCCTCGGCAGCAGGTTTATCCACCACGCGCAAATCGGCGCCCGGACGTACCCGCAGTTGACCTTCCGTGATCACAACGTCTCCCGCTTTCAGCCCACTGGCAATCACCACCGTATCACCAATGCGCCGCCCTACTGCAATCGGTACGATCTCAGCCTTGCCGGTCTTCTCAGGCGTAAGCCCGCGCACGACGGCGGCAGCATCGCCTGAGGCAGACGTCATTACGGCCGAGACAGGCAGCGTCAACGCATCGGGCTCAGCTGGTAACATCACATCCACCGTCGCGTACATGCCCGGCTGCAACGTGCGCCCCTGATTGTCCACTTCAGCCTGAACAGAAGCGTTACGCGTATCTCGCCCCACTTGAGGCTCAATGGCGCTGATGGTGGCCTGTACTGGCGCAACGCCAGCCGTGTCGATGCGCACCTGTACCGTCTGCCCCACCTTCACTCTTGCCAGCTCTTGCTGAGGGATGTCGAAGTTGGCGTACAGCTGATTTGGATCGGTTAGCGTCACAGCGACATCTCCGGGGTTGAGATACTGCCCCAGATCGATACGGCGTAAACCAAGCTCTCCGTCAAACGGCGCACGTATGCGCTTTTGACGGATGCGAGCTTCCAACTGCTGGACTTGCGCCGCAGTCTGATCCCGTTCAGCCTGACGTTGCTGCAACATCTCCCGGGAGGCCGCGCCCGTGCGAGCCAGCTCACTCGCTCGGTTAAACTGGGCCAGAGCAAAACCGGCCGATGCTTTCGCCGCCGCCAGATCGGCCTGCTCGGTTGCATCATCCAGTTGCACCAGTACCGTACCCGCTTTGACCCGTTGGCCGGGCTCGAACGAAATCGCGGCAACGCGCCCAGCCACTTCAGCAGACAACATCACCTGACGAACCGCACGCAGCTCACCCAGACCTTCGAGGCTTACCGGCGCAGCCTGCGCGTGCAGCGTCGTCGCCACCACATCAATTGGCCCCCCGCCTGCCCAGCCTCCCTGACTTTGGCGTGCAGACCGCCAGTACCACAAACTGGTGGCAATCAGGGTGACCACAACACCCGCGATGACGATGGCGTTGAATCCAGATGGCTTACGGGCAGGACTGCCCGGCGATGGTTCACTCATTTTGCTGCTCTCCACATAACGTTACGACGTATAGGCATCAGGCATTCGTTGACCCATACAGCCTCACCATCGAAACGTGACATAGATAACAGGCACTTATCGTTAGAGAACAGCAGTACACAGACACCGACGCTTGGCGCTCATTCCAAGGAATCGGTGCTTTTATAAAGCCTCAACTTAACTTGAGGTCAAGAGCTTTTGTTCATTGAGAAAGAGGGACAGCAACCGCAGCAGCATCGGCGCATAGAAGGGGAAGGACGGCGTGTTTCCTGTAGTGCAGCGGTGAGTTTCGGCCTGCCACGAGGTAATTTCGTCAGCAGGCCAAATCGATTAACGCTCAAGTAAATAGGCGCCTGGCCCTTTCTGAGCCAGTTCATCATTGGGGTTACGCAGCGGACAATCCGTCAGCGACAAGCATCCGCATCCGATGCAGCTATCCAGCTCGTCACGAAGTCGCTGTAGTTTGGTAATTCTGTCATTGAGGCTGTGGCGCCAGCGGGAAGCAACCGCCTTCCACTGTTCGGTACTGACTCGAACCAGCGGCTGATAGTCGCCCAATGCTTCATGCACTTCGTCGAGCGGAATCCCGGCACGCTGCGCAACCTTGATGATTGCGATATAACGCATCACACCGGGCGTATACCGCCTTTGGTTGCCAGGCGTCCTTATACTGCTGATCAACCCTTTCGATTCATAGAAATGGAGCGCCGAAACCGCTACGCCAGTGCGTTTAGAGACTTCTCCAACGCTCAGTAAACGTGGCAACTCAGCGTCTTTGCCTTCTGCAACCTTAGACATCGTCAACTCCCCAATACATGAAGGTAGGTTGAGATTTTATACGGCCGATGGTCACGCGGCAATCAGGGCGGGCCGCCCACACCCATCACTCTGTTTTTCCACATAGCTCCCCGGTCAACCACTGAATGTAGTCCGATTTGGCACGCCGATACCCGTTCGCCTTCTGAATGGCGATGTGAGTCAAATGAATAGCCGTAGATTGCAGACGGCAGCCTGCAATCTACGGTAGAAAATAAAAGATTATTATTTCTTCATTTCAAGGCTTTTCATCTCATCTTTGCTTAACCCATGCGTTGAACTGCTAATAACGCAATTGTAACTTTCATTTTTATTAATAATCATGAAAGTGCTTACCGGGTTTTTCATTTTTTTATCAAGAGAGAAAAGAATATTAGCCTCAGGTAAAACACTGGGGCTAAATGCACCGAATGAATAGCTATCAGATAGCCCCAAGGCGGATAGATCGGCCGTTAATTCCATGGGTTGCGTGCTGTGTGGCGAAGGGAACATGGATTTTGCTGACATCATCATTGACTGGGTATTAATGTTATATTCTGTTGTCACTTTCATGCCGACGTATTTGGATTCAGGCATATTCAGCTGTTTCTCACACATCGCATTGTGCTGCGGGCTGGGCGTCCCATTTTGCAGGACTGCGTGAATATGTTTTAATTCAACTTGATCTTTTCCGGTATGTGCTTTTGCCGTGTCATCAGCCTGAGCAAAACCGCTCACCACCAGCGCCGCCGTTGCTACAACGTGTAAAATAGTGCTATTCATTGCATTCATTTTTCCATCCTCTTTATCTGTAGGGATAACCATATTATCCATGATAACAATCTGTTATTTATTAAATAAATAACCGGTATGCTTCATGAAATTTAAATGATATTTCCCAGATAGCGTCGAACAGAAAAATCACTAAAAAACAACAATAACCTTCGCCATTTTAAATGATGTGATTTTATAAATGCATTCTGGTTATAAACATAGTCAAATTTTGATATTACGTCAAAATACAATCGGCAAAAAAAATAAAATAGAAACAGGAATCAGAATAAATATAACCAGACTAAGTATTTAATAAAATGATTTATCTACAATATCAACGTTCAAGAGTCGACTCGAATGTACTGAACGGTGTTCATCGAACACAACAATGGTGTATATCGCCAGAACAAGGAAGCGACTCAGCGTACCAACGGTATCATTGCAGAACGGAAAAAGAGCGAATAGATTTCAGGCGCGACAAGGAGATTGATGGCACAAGAAAAAAGAGAGATGAAAAGATTGGAGCGGGAAACGAGACTCGAACTCGCGACCCCGACCTTGGCAAGGTCGTGCTCTACCAACTGAGCTATTCCCGCATATCGGACAGACATTAACAAGCGTTACGTCTGATTACTGCACACTGATTGTATGGTGACAAACAGTGATAAAACTTGGAGCGGGAAACGAGACTCGAACTCGCGACCCCGACCTTGGCAAGGTCGTGCTCTACCAACTGAGCTATTCCCGCCCGGGAAATCTTCACACGATGTTGAAGTTCTTTAATTGAAATTCTTCATCGGTATGGGGTGCGCATTATACGAGAAATCCGTTTAACCGCAAGCCCCAAAAAATGAAAAATTGTCTGAGTGCTGATAAAAAAAACAATATGTTGATAAAACAGACACTCGCTGACAAAACAGACGTTGTTGCGTAGAGTTGTGGCGCAAATAGCTGCAATTCGCTGCACATCACGCCCTACCCGTTTTGCTTCATCTACAGACGCAGAAAATTCTCACGGTAATAAGCCAGTTCCGCCAGCGATTCGCGAATGTCGTCCATCGCCTGATGCGTGCCCTGCTTCTTAAAGCCCGTCAGGATTTCCGGCTTCCAGCGTCGCGCCAGCTCTTTGAGCGTGCTGACATCCAGATAGCGGTAGTGGAAGTAGGCTTCCAGTTCCGGCATATAGCGGAACAGGAAGCGGCGATCCTGCCCAATGCTATTGCCACAGATCGGCGATTTACCCGCCGGCACCCATTTTTGTAGAAACGCCAGCGTTTCCAGCTCGGCAGCACGTTCATCCGTGGTGCTGGCTTTGACGCGATCCGTCAGGCCGCTGGCGCCGTGTGTACGCACATTCCAGTCATCCATCAGCGCTAATTGGCTATCCGACTGGTGCACCGCCAGTACTGGCCCTTCAGCCAACACGTTCAAGTTTGCATCCGTCACCAGCGTTGCGATCTCAATAATGCGATCGCGCTCCGGGTTCAGGCCGGTCATTTCGAGATCGATCCAGATCAGATTATTTTCATCTACCATCGTGGGTGTTCCTGTTGCGTGGGTGTTACTGTTGCTTTGTGCCCTGTCATCGATACAAGGATAACAGTATCAGTCCCAGCGCTGATACCGACAAGGTGGTATCAGTTAATTAAAATCAAATAGGGTGTATTATAGTCTGTTGAAACGCGGCGGGCGATAAGGCGCTGTCGTGAACGATAAATCGTCTTAAGTGAGGCTTAGTGAGCAAAAAGAAACTGTCGAAAGGTCAGCAGCGTCGGGTTAGCGCCAACCACCAGCGTCGCCTGAAAAAAACGGAAAGCAAAGTCGAATGGGAAGATAGCCAACTGGGCGATGCGCAGGAAGGCATTATCATCAGCCGATTTGGTATGCACGCCGATGTGGAAGCCACCGATGGCGTGGTGCACCGCTGCAACATTCGTCGGACCATTTCATCGCTGGTTACCGGCGACCGCGTCGTCTGGCGACCCGGCCATGAATCACTCGCTGGCATCAGCGGGATCGTGGAAGCCGTTCACCCCCGTCATTCAGTCCTGACACGCCCTGACTATTACGATGGCATTAAACCGATCGCCGCCAATATCGATCAGATCGTGATCGTCTCCGCGATCTTGCCTGAACTGTCGCTGAACATTATCGATCGCTATCTGGTTGCTTGCGAAACGCTGGAAATCGAACCGCTGATCGTACTGAACAAAATTGATCTGCTGGATGACGAATCCCGCCAGTTTGTGGATAAATTGATGGATATCTACCGCGCGCTTAACTATCGCGTGCTGATGGTGTCCAGCCATACTCAACAGGGTATCCCTGAACTGGAACAGGCGCTCACTGACCGTATCAGTATTTTCGCCGGGCAATCAGGCGTAGGGAAATCCAGCCTGCTTAATGCGCTGCTCGCACTGGGTGAAGAACAGATTCTGGTGAATGAGGTTTCCGATACCTCAGGATTGGGACAGCACACGACGACCGCCTCCCGACTTTACCACTTCCCGCACGGCGGCGACGTCATCGACTCACCGGGCGTGCGCGAATTTGGTCTGTGGCATCTGGAACCCGAACAGGTGACAAGTGGTTTCATCGAGCTCCGCAAATACATCGGTTCGTGTAAGTTCCGCGACTGTAAACATGAAAACGACCCGGGCTGCGCGATTAACGCCGCACTGGAGCGCGGAGAGATTGCCGTAGAGCGCTATGATAACTATCACCGGATTCTGGAAAGCATGGCGCAAGTAAAAACGCGTAAAGGCTTTTCAGATACAGATAACTGACATTTATCATGACCATCGTTACAATGCGCCCCCTTTGAGAGTTAACGAATCCGCTGACTCTCTTTCTGGGCTACCGCTGGCAACGTCAGGCGTGTTCCCCAGACAGCTTATTTTATGGCGCACTATTAATCCAAGAGGCTCACAGTGCTGGATAATATCAAAATCAAATTACAGTATTGGCTTCCCAAGATCTGGCTGACCCGCCTAGCGGGCTGGGGAGCAAATAAGCGTGCGGGAAAACTCACCAAGCTGGTGATCGATCTGTTTGTCCGCCAATACAACGTCAACATGCAGGAAGCGCAGCAGCCGGATACCGCATCCTATCGCACGTTTAACGAATTTTTCGTTCGTCCTCTGCGTCCGGGTATTCGCCCTGTCGATCCTCATGCGCACCGTCTGGTGCAGCCTGCTGACGGCGTGCTGTCGCAGTTTGGCCCCATTACCGACGGCAAGCTGATCCAGGCGAAGAACCACGACTACTCGCTGGAAGCGCTGCTGGCTGGCAACTACATGATGGCCGATCTGTTCCGCGATGGTCTGTTCGCCACCATTTATCTTTCACCGCGTGATTATCACCGCCTCCACATGCCGTGCGACGGCGTGCTGCGCGAGATGATTTATGTGCCGGGTGACCTGTTCTCCGTCAATCTGCTGACGGCCGATAACGTACCGAATTTGTTTGCACGTAACGAACGCGTCATTTGCCTGTTTGATACTGAATTCGGTCCATTGGCACAAATTCTGGTTGGTGCGACCATTGTCGGCAGCATCGAAACCGTGTGGTCAGGCGTGGTGACGCCACCGCGTGAAGGTATCATCAAGCGTTGGACTTACCCGCAGGCGGGTGAAGAAGGTGCCGTCGTGCTGGCGAAAGGCGAGGAAATGGGCCGCTTCAAGCTGGGCTCAACGGTGATTAACCTGTTTGCCGCAGGCAATAATCTCCAGTTTGCCGCACACCTGAATACCATGAGCGTGACCCGTATGGGTGAACCGTTTGCCGAAGTCCGTCAGGATGAGCCAACGCCCGTCGTCTTCCCGGAAGGAACCGAGCTGGCAGCAAACGACGCCGCACCGTCTGAACCGGTTCAGGCTGAAGGACAAAATACTGCGGCTGACGCATCCGGCCAGACGGGTCACAAACCCGACGCGCCGTAACTAACGTCCGATTTTAGTCGCTTGTAAGAGTGTTGTTTGTAATAAAGGTAGCTAACGTGCGTCTGATTCTGACTTTTCTTCTGGGATGTTTATTATCAACTGCCACGTTGGCTGCCACAGCGCCCAATGAGGCGCAGCTACGCCAGCAGCTACAGCAGGCGGAGGCCAACAAAGGTGCAGCCGATCAGGCAAAAGTCGTTGAAGAATACCAGGCTGCACTGAACACCCTACAGGATCGCAAAGAGGCGCTGGAACGCGCCACACAATATCAGCGCGTTATTGATGATTTCCCCAAGCTGGTTCAGGAACTGCGTCGCCAGCTTAATGCCGAAGACGGCAAACCCTCTGCTATTCCAGAGGGACTCTCCAGCAACGATCTTGAACAGCAGCTGTTGCAAACGAGCAGCCAACTGTTGGAGCAGGCCCGCCAGCTCCAGCAAGAACAGGATCGGCTGCGTGAAATCAGTGATTCACTGAGCCAGCTTCCGCAGCAGCAAACGGAAGCCAGCCGCATGCAAAGCGATGCGGAACGCCGTATTCAGTCTCTCGGTACGCCCACCACGCCGCTGGGGCAAGCGCAGCTCGTCGCGCTTCAGGCCGAATCCGCGCTGCGTAAAAGCCGGGTGGACGAACTGGAGCTGGCGCAGCTGTCAGCCAGCAATCGTCAGGAGCTGTCCCGGCTACGCGTCGAGCTGTATAAAAAACGCCACGACAGGCTGGATCTGCTGCAACAAGATTTACGCAGCAGGCTCAATAACCTACGCCAGCGCGAAGCCGAGCAGGCATTGGAGCGCACAGAACTTCTCGCGGAACAAAGCGGCGATTTACCCAGCGTCATCAGCAAACAGCTACAGGTTAACCGTGAGCTCTCCGTCGCGCTGAACCAACAGGCGCAGCGGATGGACCTTATCGCCTCTCAACAGCGTCAGGCTGCCACGCACACCATTCAGGTTCGTCAGGCGCTAAGCACGATTCGCGAACAGGCACAGTGGCTCGGCGTCTCACCGATATTGGGAGAAACGCTACGGGCGCAGATAGCGCGCCTGCCGGAAATGCCCAAACCGCAGTTGCTGGATAGCGATATGGCGCAGCTGCGCGTACAGCGGCTGCACTTTGAAGATCTGATCAACAAACCGCAGGATCTTGATAAAGCCAAGCAGGACAATGGCGATCCGCTGACCAGCGCACAGCAGCGGATTCTAACCGACCAGATGCGTACCCAGCGCGACCTGCTGACTTCACTGATCTCCGGCTGTGACTCACAGATACTGGAACTGACCAAACTCAAAGTCGCCAATAACCAGCTGGCGGATGCGCTGACCGAAACACGGGAAGCGGCTCATCGCGATCTGTTCTGGGTTGCGGATGTCGATCCCGTAACATTCGCCTATCCGCTCAAATTGGTGCAGGATCTGACGCGTCTGCTGTCACTGGATACGCTGACGCAGCTGGGTAGCGCGCTGGTCATGATGGTGACCAGTCAGGAAACCGTGCTGCCGCTGCTGGGCGCACTGCTGCTGGTGGGTTTCAGTATCAGCTCCCGCCGTCACTATCATGCGTTTATGGAGCGCGCCAGCAGTCGCGTCGGCAAAGTCACGCTCGATCACTTTATGCTGACGCTGCGTACCGTGTTCTGGTCCATCCTTACCGCTCTGCCACTGCCGGTACTCTGGGCAGCGCTGGGCTACGGGCTGCAAAACGCCTGGCCTTATCCAATTGCCGTCGCCATCGGCGACAGCGTGACCGCCACCGTGCCGTTGATGTGGCTGGTGATGATCAGCGCCTCATTCGCGCATCCGCAGGGACTGTTCATTGTCCACTTCCGCTGGTCGCCGGAGCGCGTCGCCAGAGCGATGCGCTACTATCGCCTTTCCATCGCCTTTATCGTGCCGCTGATTATGGCGTTGATTACGTTCGATAAGCTTAACGATCGCGAGTTTTCCAGCACGCTGGGGCGGCTCTGTTTCATCCTGCTCTGTATGGCGTTGAGTCTGGTCACGACCGGGTTAAAACGCGCCGGTATCCCGCTGTATCTGGATAAAGAAGGTTCTGGGGAAAATTCCGTTAACCGTGCGATGTGGAACATCCTGATCGCCATGCCGCTCATTGCCGCGCTGGCCTCCTGCATCGGCTATCTGGCGACCGCACAGGCGCTGCTGGCACGTCTGGAAACCTCCGTCTCCATCTGGTTCTTCCTGCTGGTGGTTTACCACATCATTCGCCGTTGGATGCTGATTCAGCGACGCCGCATTGCCTTCGACCGTGCCAAGCAGCGACGTTCGGAAATTCTGGCGCAGCGTGCCAAAGGTGAAGAAGACACGCCGTCTGCGTCATCCCATGAAAGCAGTTCGGAAGCGGTGGAAGAACCCGTCGTCGATCTGGACGCCATCAGCGCCAAATCCCTACAGCTGGTGCGATCCATTCTGACGCTGATCGCGCTGGTTTCCGTTATCGCACTGTGGTCGGAAATTCATTCCGCCTTTGCGTTCCTGGAAAATATCAGCCTGTGGGATGTTTCCAGCACGGTCAAAGGCGTGGAGAGCGTACAGGCGATTACGCTGGGATCGGTACTGATCGCCATTCTGATCTTTATTATTACCGCACAGCTGGTGCGTAACCTGCCTGCGCTGTTGGAACTGGCTATCCTACAGCATCTGGATCTGTCGCCGGGCAGCGGCTATGCCATTACCACCATCAGCAAATATATTCTAATGCTGATCGGCTGTCTGATGGGGTTCTCGCTGATCGGGATCGAATGGTCGAAGTTGCAATGGCTGGTAGCCGCACTGGGTGTGGGACTCGGGTTCGGCTTGCAGGAGATCTTCGCCAACTTTATCTCTGGCCTGATCATCCTGTTTGAGAAACCGATTCGTATCGGCGATACCGTTACGATCCGCGATCTCACGGGTAGCGTCATGCGTATTAATACCCGCGCCACCACCATTTCCGACTGGGACCGCAAAGAGATCATCGTGCCAAATAAGGCGTTTATCACCGAGCAGTTTATCAACTGGTCGCTGTCGGATTCCGTCACGCGTGTCGTGCTGACGGTGCCTGCTCCGGCGGACGCAAACAGCCAGGAAGTTACGGAACTGCTTATGGATGCGGTGAAGCGCTGTTCGCTGATTCTCGATACGCCAGAGCCCGAAGCCTTCCTGGTTGACCTGCAACAGGGGATTCAGATTTTCGAGCTGCGCGTGTTCGCCGCCGAAATGGGGCACCGTATGCCGCTGCGCCATGAACTGCATCAGTTGATTCTGGAAAACTACCGCAAGCACAATCTGGATCTTCCTTTCCCACCGTTCCAGGTAAGAATGGACAATCTGTCGCGCAGTGGAAGAACGCTGACGCCACGGCAGCGGACGCCGGGCAGTTTATAAGAGGGGAAAATGGGCGGCAGCCAGAGGTGGCACCGCCCTTGATTAGACTGGTTACGCGCGCTCTACCGAGAACGCAATCACGTCACTCAGCTTTTCGGCGTTCAGCGCCAGCATGATTAAACGATCCACGCCTAACGCTACACCAGCACACTCCGGCAGACCGTGTTTCAGCGCTGCCAGTAGATTTTCATCAATCGGCTGCTGTGGCAAATCCCGCGCGGCGCGCTTACGGTTATCCTGCTCAAAGCGTTGACGTTGCTCATCGGCGTCGGTCAATTCACGGAAGCCGTTCGCCAGCTCAATCCCCTTGAAATAGACTTCAAAGCGCTCGGCGACGCGATGATCTTCCGAGCTGATCTCGGCCAGCGAAGCCTGCGTGGCGGGAAAATGGTAGACAAACGCCGGTTTATCGCGCCCGATGTGCGGCTCCACGCCGAAGGTAAACAGCATCTGCACCAGCGAATCGCGATCGTCTTCACGGCAGGCGATATCGCCCAACCCAATTTTTTCTGCCGCTTCGCGCAGCTGCGGTTTGTCGACAGACAGCGGATCGATCTCCAGATGGCGTAGAAACGCCTGCTGATACGAGAGCATCTCTGCGCTTTCACAATCCAGTACCTGCTGCAACAGGTCATCGACCTCATTCATCAGGCGGTACATATCATAGTGAGGGCGATACCATTCCAGCATGGTGAATTCAGGGTTGTGGTGTCGGCCTGACTCTTCATTGCGGAAGCTGCGGCACAGCTGAAAGATCGGTCCGCTGCCAGCAGCCAGCAGACGTTTCATGTGGTATTCCGGGCTGGTCATCAAATACAGCGTCATGCCATCCGCGGCACCGGGACCAACGAAACGGGTCTGGAACGGGTATAAGAAAACATCCGTTACTGTGGCCTGGCTCATCGCAGGCGTTTCGACCTCCAATACACCACGATCGGTGAAGAAACGTCGGATAGCTGCAATGATCGACGCTCGTTTCAACAAATTAGCGACAGAAGCACTAGGTTGCCAACTTGTCGTCTCGCTCATGGTTCTTACTCCAAAGTCAAACAGGGGGTGCAGTCTACCCGCATCAGCCCAAATTTCCAGCGGAAAAAAGTCCAGACGCGCTTTTCAGCGAGGTATGTTCTACCCTTTAGAAGGGAGCGGTCAGGATAGCAGCCGTAAATTATATCCAGTGGATCATTTTCTTATATCCCCCGCGAAAGGGTTATTAAAGAAATAAAAGCATCATTTCCCCCTAAATAAGCCTTTCGATCACGTTTTTATCAATAAATACGAGACTCGCTGAAAAAACGACAAAATGCGGGATCACATCAAATTTCATCTACCTATAATTCGGTATAATTATTCCCACACAAAAATTATAGGTTTATCTATTCTTTATACATCTATCACATAATTTTCAGCGGGTTTGATATTAAGCTCGGATATAAAGACAGAAATGAATAGATATTATTTTTTTATTTTAACTTAATTAACTTAAGTAACTGGAGGAATGCATTGCAAACCTTTAATGCCGATTTGGCCATTATCGGGGCCGGAGGTGCTGGCCTACGAGCGGCAATTGCTGCCGCAGAAGCCAACCCTCAACTGAAAATTGCGCTGATCTCAAAAGTCTACCCAATGCGTAGCCATACCGTGGCGGCAGAAGGTGGGTCAGCAGCAGTGACTCAGGAACACGATAGCTTCGATTATCACTTCAACGACACCGTCTCCGGTGGCGACTGGCTGTGTGAACAAGACGTGGTTGAGCACTTCGTCAAACACTGCCCGGAAGAGATGATTCAACTGGAACAGTGGGGCTGCCCCTGGAGCCGTAAACCGGATGGTTCTGTCAACGTGCGCCGCTTTGGCGGGATGAAGATCGAACGCACCTGGTTTGCTGCCGATAAAACCGGCTTCCACATGCTGCATACACTGTTCCAAACGTCCCTTAAATATCCGCAAATCCAACGTTTTGACGAGCACTTTGTCCTCGACGTTCTGGTCGATGATGGCCAGGCGCGCGGTCTCGTTGCCATCAATATGATGGAAGGTTCGCTGGTTCAGATCCGCGCTAACGCTGTAGTGCTGGCAACGGGCGGCGCAGGCCGCGTGTACCGTTACAACACCAACGGCGGCATCGTCACCGGCGACGGCATGGGCATGGCGTTCCGCCATGGCGTACCGCTGCGTGATATGGAATTCGTTCAGTATCACCCGACCGGTCTGCCCGGTTCCGGTATCCTGATGACCGAAGGCTGCCGCGGCGAAGGCGGCATCATGGTCAACAAAGACGGCTACCGTTACCTGCAAGACTACGGCATGGGCCCGGAAACGCCGCTCGGTCAGCCGAAGAACAAATACATGGAGCTGGGGCCACGCGATAAAGTCTCGCAGGCGTTCTGGCACGAATGGCGCGCAGGCCGCACCGTCTCAACCCCGTTGGGCGACGTGGTTTATCTCGATTTGCGCCACCTCGGCGAGAAGAAGCTTCTGGAACGTCTGCCGTTCATCTGCGAACTGGCAAAAGCCTATGTCGGCGTCGATCCAGTGAAAGAGCCGATTCCTATTCGTCCTACCGCGCACTACACCATGGGCGGCATTGAAACCGATCAAAACTGCGAAACCCGTATCAAGGGTCTTTTCGCCGTCGGCGAATGTTCCTCTGTTGGCTTGCACGGCGCGAACCGCCTTGGTTCCAACTCGCTGGCCGAACTGGTGGTCTTCGGGCGCGTTGCGGGTGAACACGCCGTACAGCGCGCGCAAGCGGCAGCACCAGCCAACGGTGCGGCGCTGGATGCACAAACGCGCGACATCGAACAGCGCCTGCACGACCTGATGAATCAGGAAGGCACCGAAAGCTGGGCGAAAATCCGCGACGAAATGGGCATGTCGATGGAAGAAGGCTGTGGTATTTACCGCACCACCGATCTGATGCAGAAAACCGTCGATAAGATGGCGGAGCTGAAAGAGCGCTTCAAACGCGTGAAAATCACCGACCGTTCCAGCGTGTTCAACACCGACCTGCTGTACACCGTTGAGCTGGGTCACAGCCTGGATGTGGCGGAATGTATGGCGCACTCGGCGATCAACCGTAAAGAGTCTCGCGGTGCCCACCAGCGTCTGGATGAAGGTTGCACCGAGCGTGATGACGTTAACTTCCTGAAGCATACGCTGGCGTTCTATAACCCGGAAGGCGCACCTCGTCTGGAGTACAGCGATGTGAAAATTACCAAACTTCCACCGGCCAAACGCGTATACGGTGCAGAAGGTGATGCGCAGGAAGGCAGCAAGAAGGAGCAGGCGAATGGCTGAGACGATCAAAACCCTGAAAATGGAAGTCATGCGCTATAACCCTGAACAGGACAATGAACCCTATTTTGAAACGTTCGATGTCCCGTACAACACGCAGACTTCCCTGCTGGATGCGTTGGGTTATATCAAAGATAACCTGGCACCGGACCTCTCCTACCGCTGGTCCTGCCGTATGGCGATCTGTGGCTCCTGCGGCATGATGGTGAATAACGTCCCTAAATTGGCCTGTAAAACGTTCCTGCGTGACTACACGAAGGGTCTGAAGGTCGAAGCACTGGGCAACTTCCCCATCGAGCGCGATTTAGTGGTCGATATGACCCACTTCATTGAGAGTCTGGAAGCCATCAAGCCGTATATCATCGGCAACGATCGTAAACCTGCTGATGGCCCGAACAAGCAGACTCCGGCGCAAATGGCGAAGTATCACCAATTCTCCGGCTGTATTAACTGTGGTTTGTGCTACGCGGCATGTCCGCAGTTTGGCCTGAACCCTGAGTTCATCGGCCCGGCGGCGATTACGCTGGCGCACCGTTATAACCTGGACAACCGCGATCACGGTAAGAAAGAACGTATGCCGCAGTTGAACGGTAATAACGGCGTGTGGAGCTGTACGTTTGTGGGCTACTGCTCAGAAGTGTGTCCGAAGCATGTCGACCCAGCCGCGGCTATCCAGCAAGGCAAAGTCGAGAGCGCGAAAGACTTCATGATCGCCATGCTGAAACCACAATAAGGGAGGGACAATGATGACAACTAAACGTAAAGCGTATGTTCGCGACATGTCGCCGACCTGGTGGAAAAAGCTGGGGTTCTACCGCTTTTATATGCTGCGTGAGGGGACGGCTGTCCCCGCCGTCTGGTTCAGCATCGTACTGATGTGCGGCGTCTTCGCATTGAAGAACGGGCCGGAAGGCTGGGCACACTTCGTCAGCTTCCTGCAAAACCCACTGGTGCTGCTGATTAACATCGTTGCACTAATGGCCGCCGTGCTGCACACCAAAACCTGGTTTGAACTGGCACCGAAGGCCAGCATCATCATCGTTAAAGATGAAAAAATGGGGCCGGAGCCACTCATTAAAGGGCTGTGGGCTGTCACCGTGGTGGTAACCGTAGCCGTTCTGGCGATCGCCTTACTATTCTGAACAGGAGAAATAACGTGATTAACCCAACGCCAAAACGTTCTGACGAACCGCCTTTCTGGGGCCTGTTCGGCGCCGGCGGGATGTGGAGCGCGTTCTTCGCCCCGGTGATTATCCTGCTGGTCGGCGTGATGCTGCCTCTGGGGCTGTTCCCGGATGCGCTAACCTATGAGCGCATCGCCGCGTTCAGCCAGAGCTTTATCGGCCGCGTCTTTTTACTGCTGATGATTGTGCTGCCGCTCTGGTGTGGCTTACACCGTATCCACCACGCGATGCATGACCTGAAAATCCACGTTCCTGCTGGGAAATGGGTGTTCTACGGTCTGGCGGCAATCCTGACCGTGGTGACCTTCATCGGCGTCGTCACGCTGTAGAGGTCACATCTGTAAATTTGTACCTAACGGCCTGCGCGATACCGTCGCAGGCCGTTTTATTTCCCCGCCTGACCACGCCCATCGTCTACACTGGAACAGAGATGAAAACGATGAGACGTCAATATGATGCACTTTAACGCTATTCGCTTTAACGCCCTTTTCTTCAAGACTCTGTTATTAACCCTTAGACGCCGTGGAAAAGCCTGCATTGCCGCGCTGGTGGCGCTCTTCTCTGTCGCCTGTAGTGTAACGCCGCCCGATAATGTCACCGTGGTGGAAAATTTTGACGTCAATCGCTACCTCGGCACATGGTATGAGATCGCCCGTCTCGACCATCGCTTTGAACGCCATCTCGAACGCGTGACGGCAACCTACAGCCCGCGGGAGGATGGCGGCATCAAGGTGACCAACCGTGGCTTTAACGTCGAAAAACAGGAATGGAAAGAGAGCATCGGGAAAGCCTATTTCACAGGTTCGCCTCAGCGTGGCGCGCTAAAAGTGTCGTTCTTCGGGCCATTTTATGGCGGTTACAACATTATTGAGCTGGATGACGATTATCGCTATGCCCTGATTTGCGGGCCGAACCGCGACTACCTGTGGATTCTCTCACGCACGCCAACGCTGGATGCCGCAACACGCGACAAACTGGTCGCCACAGCCAAGCGCTACGGCTTCCCGACAGAAGCACTTATCTGGGTCAATCAGTAATCTAATCATATTGACCACAACACAGGGGATAACCGATGTGTTATCCCATGATCTTATCGCGAAACATAAAGAAAACCGCGCCCAGCAGGCACAGCCCCGCCCAAATATAATCAGTGCGGAACGGCTCTTTTAAAATAATCATAGAGAAAGGGATAAATACGGAAAGGCTGATCACTTCCTGCAATATTTTCAACTGACCCGCAGAAGCAACCTGATAACCAATCCTATTTGCCGGCACCTGCAAGAGGTATTCAAATAACGCGATACCCCAACTGACCAATGCGGCAATGATCCAGGTACGGCCGCTGAAATAGCGTAAATGTCCGTACCAGGCGAACGTCATAAATATGTTACTCAATGTCAGCATGCCGACAGTAATGAAAATAGGCGACATTATTACTTCTCCGAGTGATCCACTTTCACATTATCTCGCCGCGGGGAAGAAAACACCATAAACGGCATTTTCTTCCACTCGGAAAAGTTATTACGACTTATTTCTATTGGGCGCTGCGCTGGATAGCCTTCCCACCCGCTTCAACATCTTGCCCAACACCTCGGGTGGTATTACACCCAACCACCGCAGAGAGAATAACCAGAGAGAAAATGGCAACAAAAGCTTTCTTTAACATACTCGGTTCCTTCTTTATGAGAATAGGATTTCAACGGTACGAAAGGACTGCTTTTTAAGCGTAGCCAATTTTAATTCTTATGGCGGTTTTTTCGGACGAGGAGAAAAGCAAGGGGGAGAGATTTAAGTGAGGTACGGGATCAAAAAAGCCGCCCTCAAAGAAGGCGGCATTTCCAGAGTATACCCAAGATAATTCGAGTTGCGAGAAGGCGGCGACGCAGTAAATCCCCAGGAGCTTACATCAGTAAGTGACTGGGGTGAACGAGGAAAGCCAACACACGCGCAGCTTGAAGTATGAAGGGTATAAATTACTTAACGCGTGAAACGTACTCACCAGAACGCGTGTCGACTCTGACAACTTCGCCGATCTGTACGAACAATGGCACTTTAACTACCGCGCCGGTGCTCAGCGTTGCTGGCTTACCACCAGTACCTGCGGTATCGCCTTTCAGGCCTGGATCGGTATCGGTGATTTCAGCTTCGATAAAGTTCGGTGGCTGAACAGCGATAGGACGACCATCCCACAGGGTAACGATACATTCGGCGTTGTCTTGCAGCCATTTTGCAGCATCACCAACGGTCTTCTCTTCAACCTGATGCTGTTCAAACGTCTCAGGGTGCATGAAGTGGTAGAACTCACCGTCGTTGTACAGGTAGTTCATGTTGGTATCAACGACGTCTGCGCCTTCTGCAGAATCGGTAGATTTGAAGGTTTTTTCAACGCGAGAGCCCGTCAACAGGCGACGCATTTTTACGCGAGCAAAAGCCTGGCCTTTACCCGGCTTAACAAACTCACTGGATTCGACGGCATACGGTTCACCTTCGAATATGATTTTAAGACCGGAACGGAAATCGTTGCTAGAATAAGTCGCCATAAAGGCCCTCTACAATTTTAATACTGGTACGAAGCCAAAAAATGGCACACATTGTAACCCTAAATATACCTTCCAGAGAAGATTGGTTGCAGCAACTTGCAGACGTAATTACCGATCCTGATGAATTACTGCAACTTTTGGCACTGAGCGATCACGCTAAACTCCGGCAAGGCAGTGATGCACGCAAGCTTTTTGCGCTGCGTGTGCCGCGCGCATTCGCTGCCCGAATGCAAAAAGGCAATCCTGACGATCCGTTGCTGCGACAGGTCTTGACCGCGCGTGAAGAGTTTATCGCCACCCCAGGCTTCACTCATGACCCGCTTGATGAGCAACACAGCGTCGTGCCGGGGCTACTACACAAATATCACAACCGTGCCCTGCTGCTGGTGAAAGGCGGCTGCGCAGTGAACTGTCGCTACTGTTTCCGCCGTCATTTCCCGTATCAGGATAATCAGGGCAATAAGGCAAACTGGCGTCAGGCACTGGATTATATCCGCCAGCATCCCGAACTGGATGAAATTATTTTTTCCGGTGGCGACCCGCTGATGGCTAAAGACCACGAACTGGACTGGCTGATTACCGAGCTGGAACATATCCCGCATCTGAAACGCCTGCGCATTCACAGCCGTTTGCCGGTGGTGATCCCTGCCCGCATTACCGACACGCTGTGCGATCGTCTGTCCCGCAGTTCGCTTCAGGTGTTACTGGTGACGCATATTAACCACCCGCAGGAAATTGATCCTGATTTAACACAAAGTATGGCGCGTTTGCGCCGGGCAGGCGTGACGCTGCTCAACCAAAGCGTGCTGCTGCGCGGAGTGAATGACAACGCAGAAACGCTCGCCCGGCTCAGCAATGCCTTATTTGACGCGGGCATTTTGCCTTATTACCTGCACGTGCTGGACAAGGTTCAGGGTGCCGCGCATTTTCTGGTGGATGACAACGAAGCGCGCGTCTTGGTTAAAGCGCTAATGAAGAAGGTATCCGGCTATCTGGTGCCGCGTCTGGCACGGGAAATCGGTGGGGAAGCCAGTAAAACGCCACTGGATTTAGGGATGAAGCAGCATCAGGATGACACAGGGATAGTCGGTTGAGCAATACGTTAGGAAAAGCGGTGAGAGCAACATGTCACTCTCACCGGGTTTTTCTTTAGCTTAAGGACATTTGTAGACGCTGCCGCTCATCTTGCTGTCCAGCGGCGCAAAGCTTGACCAGAAGGTTTCACTCGGACTGGTTGCGCCATAGACCGTATTGCCCCCCATCGCCGCCGCTTTATTACGCAGATCGTTTGCCGCACCGCGCATAGAACTGCCATCGCTATGATTGCCCGCCAACCAGTTAGACTGGCTACCGCTGGCCTGCCCCAACAGCTGACATTCGCTTCCTGGCTTGGTATCCGTGAACGTCACGGCCTGACCAGCGGCGCTGACTTGACTGGTACTGCTGCACCCTGCCAGCAACACTGCTGCTGATAGCCCCAACAAAATACGAACCTGCATGTCTTCCTCCTTGCGATTGAAAAACCAAAGGGCACAGGCCCGATTAGTTACGCCACGCCTTGAAACGGTTGATCAGCCCGTTAGTGGAGCTGTCATGGCTGTCGATCTGACTGTCATTTTCCAGCTCTGGCAGAATACGGTTCGCCAGTTGTTTACCTAACTCCACGCCCCATTGATCGAACGTGAAGATGTTCAGGATCGCGCCCTGAGTAAAGATCTTGTGCTCATACAGCGCAATCAACGCCCCCAGACTGTACGGGGTGATTTCGCGCAGCAGGATAGAGTTGGTTGGGCGGTTGCCTTCAAATACTTTAAACGGCGCCACGTGTTCCACGTCTTTGGCACTTTTGCCTGCCGCCGCAAATTCCGCTTCCACCACGTCACGGCTCTTACCGAACGCCAGCGCTTCCGTCTGCGCAAAGAAGTTCGACAGCAGCTTGCTGTGGTGATCGCTCAATGGATTATGGCTAATCGCTGGCGCAATGAAATCACACGGAACCAGCTTGGTGCCCTGATGGATCAGCTGATAGAACGCATGCTGGCCGTTCGTGCCCGGTTCACCCCAGATAATTGGCCCGGTCTGGTAATCCACCGGATTACCGTTGCGATCGGCAGATTTCCCGTTGGATTCCATATTTCCCTGTTGGAAATAGGCAGCAAAACGGTGCATGTACTGGTCATACGGCAGAATCGCTTCGGTTTCGGCACCGAAGAAATTGTTGTACCAAATACCGATCAGCGCCAGCAGCACAGGCAGGTTTTTCTCCGCTGGCGTGGAAGCAAAGTGCTTATCCATCGCGTGCGCGCCGCTGAGCAGTTTTTCAAAGTTCTCAAAGCCCAGAGAAAGAATGATCGACAGCCCAATCGCCGACCACAGGGAGTAGCGTCCGCCCACCCAGTCCCAGAATTCGAACATGTTGTTGGTATCGATGCCAAATTCGCCGACGGCTTTCGCGTTGGTAGACAGCGCGGCAAAGTGTTTGGCAACGTGTTTCTCGTCCTGCGCCGTGTTCAGGAACCAGTCGCGAGCGCTGTGCGCGTTGGTCATGGTTTCCTGCGTGGTGAAGGTTTTTGACGCAACGAGGAACAGCGTGGTTTCCGGGTTCAGCGGCTTCAACGTTTCAGCAATATGCGTGCCGTCAACGTTGGAGACAAAGTGCATGTTGAGGTGGTTTTTATAAGGCTTCAGTGCTTCCGTTACCATGAACGGACCCAGATCGGAGCCGCCGATGCCGATATTCACCACGTCGGTGATGGTTTTTCCGGTATAGCCTTTCCACTCACCGCCGATCACGCGTTCGCTGAAATCTTTCATCTTCGCCAGCACCGCGTTGACTTCCGGCATCACATCTTTGCCATCCACCAGAATCGGCGTGTTGCTGCGGTTACGCAGGGCAACGTGCAGAACGGCGCGGTCTTCTGTGCGGTTGATTTTCTCGCCGGCAAACATGGATTTAATCGCCGCAGACAGGTCGGTTTCCCGCGCCAGCGCGTGCAGTTTTTCCATCGTTTCCGCCGTGATGCGGTTTTTGGAGTAATCCACCAGCATCTGATCGTCGAACGTCGCGGAAAAATGCGCGAAACGATCGCTATCTTGTGCAAACAGCTCGCTGATTTGCACGTCTTTCATCGCGTCAAAATGGTGTTGTAATGCCTGCCAGGCGGCAGTTTGGCTTGGATTGATATTTTTCATAATGCGACTTTCTCTCTAAGCATGAGTTCAAAGTGACTGAATCGATTGTATCCCTTAAAATCCCGATTGAGATCCCTTTTCTTGCTAAAAGCGATTTATGCCCTGTAGTTCACTGACAGATTGTTTACTGACAGATTGTTTATTGACAGAAACCGCATAACCCGTTATTTGTAACACCGTACTTGCACACTCGGTGTGCAAGCCAGAAGAGGCGCGTCGCCCAGGTAAGGTATCGGAGGAACCGTAATCCGCTGATGATATCCGAGGGGGAGCGACGCCGAGATGCGGTGGAATACGGCTTTCACCCTATCGACTACAGAGGCTGAATCCTCTGGGTTGTCACCGGATTTGTCCTGATGGACGTCCAGCAAGGTGGAGCGCTTCTGGGTGTATCGTAGTCATTTTCTACGCCTGCCCCCTACTTCTGCTCTCCCCCTGTGCCAAGGCTGATTAATGGAATGCTGTTTACTGAAAACAGCCTACCCCCCTGACACGAGGTTTTTTGACATGTCTGTAACTGAAGTCTCCGCAAACGCGAATTCTACCGTTATTGCCAAATTTGGCGGCACCAGCGTGGCGGACTTTGACGCCATGAATCGCAGCGCCGATGTGGTGTTATCGAATCCAAATGTACGAGTTGTGGTACTGTCGGCGTCGGCAGGTATCACCAATTTACTGGTTGCGCTCGCCGAAGGCCAGACACCGGAAATTCGCGCCGAGCATCTGGCGAAAATCCGCCAAATTCAATACGCCATCATCGATAGGCTGACCAACCAAAGCGTTATTCGCGATGAAATTGACCGCATGCTGGACAGCGTCACCACCCTGTCTGAAGCGGCAGCGCTCGCGACGTCCAACGCGCTGACCGATGAACTGGTCAGCCACGGCGAACTGATGTCCACCCTGCTGTTTGTCGAAATTCTGCGCCAGCGCGAGGTCGTGGCAGAGTGGTTCGATGTGCGCAAAATCATGCGCACCGACGATAACTTTGGCCGTGCGCAGCCGGACTGCGACGTGCTGGGCGAACTGACTCGCAGCCAGTTGCAGCCGCGTCTTGAGCAAGGTCTGGTGATCACACAGGGTTTCATCGGCAGTGAGGCGAAAGGCCGTACGACTACGCTGGGCCGTGGCGGTAGCGATTATACCGCGGCGCTGCTGGGCGAAGCCCTCAACGTCAGCCGGATTGATATCTGGACCGATGTGCCCGGCATTTACACCACCGACCCACGCGTGGTGCCGACAGCAAAACGCATCGACCAAATCATGTTTGAAGAAGCGGCCGAAATGGCGACATTTGGCGCGAAAGTCCTGCACCCAGCCACGCTGCTGCCTGCGGTGCGTAGCGATATTCCGGTGTTTGTCGGCTCCAGCAAAGATCCCGCCGCGGGCGGTACGCTGGTGTGCAATAAAACCGAAAACCCGCCGCTATTCCGCGCGCTGGCGCTACGTCGTAAACAAACGCTGCTCACGCTGTATAGCCTGAACATGCTGCACGCACGCGGCTTCCTGGCCGAAGTGTTCAGTATTCTGGCACGTCACAACATCTCCGTTGACCTGATCACCACGTCAGAAGTCAACGTCGCACTGACGCTCGACACAACTGGCTCCACCTCCACGGGCGACAGCCTGCTCTCCAGCGCCTTGCTGACCGAGCTGTCATCGCTGTGTCGTGTCGAGGTTGAAGAGAACCTGTCACTGGTCGCGCTGATCGGCAACAAGCTGTCTCAGGCCTGTGGCGTCGGGAAAGAAGTGTTTGGCGTACTGGAACCTTTCCGCATTCGCCTGATCTGCTACGGCGCCAGCAGCAACAACCTGTGCTTCCTGGTACCGGGTGACGACGCCGAGCGGGTGGTACAGACGCTGCACCGCAGCCTATTCGAGTAAGTTCGCACTCTGTATTTGGTCTGTCTCTTATACACACATACAGAGATATTGCGGATTTTGACGTTATCCGGCGTAAAAAATTATGCTGAGGAGATAGCGGGCTTAGGATGAGCCGCATGGACGCGGCGAAAGCTTGCGCCACGCCGGGAGCGTGTCGCAAGCGGTCCGTTAAGCCGGATATCGACGAAGGTACCGCGTCAGCGGCATAATTCCCGCCGAAAAGCCAGGGGTCACGGGGCGAGCGGCGTGTGAGCCGTCCCGTGTCGGGCGCGTGCTATGAAGTAGCATGAAAATGGCGGCACTATCGCGCACGAAACTACCTCTTAATCTGCATAAAGTATAACTAAGAGGCTCCCTCCAAAGGATCACAGCGTCAGCGGTGACTCCTCGCGTTCTTCTTCCCCATCCTGCTGTACAATCAATACGTTATACGCTACCGCACAGAACAGTGAGTTCAGGCGGTTCATGTCTCCCAGTAAGCTCAGATGGAGCGAACTGGTTTCCAGACTCTGTACGTTGTGCTGATGTAAGCGATCGACGTGCGCGTGCGCATAACGACGGTTCATAATGCGGAAGCGGTGTTTGGCACGACGCAGGCGTTTCGCGCTGGTGATATCCTCCGACAGGAAAACCGACAGCCCCAAACGCAAATTCGCCAGCAGCTGTTCATGCAAATGGTTCAACTCTTCCAGTCCCTGTGCAGAAAACGCCATGCGTACGCCGGAGGAATGATTGGCGATGTCGTCTGCCATGCGCTCGATAATATCTCCCGCCTGCTCCAGATTCAGCGCCACCTCGATCACTTCAGCCCAGCGCCGGGAATCCCGCTCATCCAACCCGTCTTTCTGAATCTGCGCCAGATAGAGCTTAATCGCGGTGTAAAGAATATCGACATCATCATCAAGCCGGCGAATCTCCCGGCGTTGCATATGGTCGCCCTGCAACACTTCGCGGTACAACCGCAGCATCTGTTCCAGCACATCGCCAATTCGCAGCGTTTCCCGCGCAGCGTTGGTCAGCGCCAGCGCTGGCGTGTCCAGCGAACTGGTGTCCAAATGGCGCGGTTTCATCTGGAGTTCGACCTGCGGTGAGTCTGCAATCATCATACAGGACAGGCGCGCTACCACGCCGGTCAGCGGAATCAGCAGCAGGCAACGAATCAGGTTGTAGAACAGGTGGAAGTAGATCACCAGCTCTTCGGCCCCCAGCGGAATACGCGTCAGCCAACGCGAAAGCGGCTCAACCAGCGGCAACACAGCCAGACAGCCAATCAGCTTGAACAGCATGCTACCGAGCGCCACGCGTCGCCCCTCCGCATTCTGCGTCGAGGTGCTCATCATCGTCAGCAATCCGCTCCCCAGATTGGCACCAATGACCAGACACATCGCCACTTCCAGCGAAATCACACCGCTTGCCGTCAACGTTGCCGTCAGCAGCACCGCTGCCAGACTGGAATAGGTAATCACCGCGAACAGCGCGCCTACCAGCGCGTCCAGCATGACGTCACCCGTCAACGAGGAAAACAGCACCTTCACGCCCGACGTCTGCGTGATCGGGGCCGCAGCCACGACAATCATTTCCAGCGCCAGCAGAATCAGCCCGAGCCCGATCGCCACGCGGCCAATCTGCCCAACCCGCGTCTGCTTGCGGCTGAGGAAAAATATCACGCCAAGAAAAATCAGCAGCGGAGAAAGCCAGGACAGGTCGAACGTCAGAATTCGCACCATCAGTGCCGTCCCGACATCTGCCCCGAGAATAATCACCAGCGCAGGCGTTAGCGCCACCAGTCCCTGTGAGACAAACGAGGTCGTCAGCAACGCGGTCGCATTGCTGCTCTGTACCAGCGCAGTAACGCCAATACCGGCCATAAAAGCCAACGGTTTTTTCTCAACGCTGTCGCTGAGAACCCGCCGTAACTGGGTGCCATAAACCCGCATGATACCGGTACGGACAATGTGAGTGCCCCACACCAGTAACGCAATCGCAGAAAGGAGATTCAGCAGTGTTAACAAAAAGTCCGCGCCTCCAGCTAAACATGTGTTGATGAAATACGATCTGTTGATGACGTAATGAGCTGCCATCTTACCAGATGTTAGCAGGCCGTACTGCGAGGCAGCCCGCGCCAGAGCAAAATCGTTCAGTAGTCAATTACTGATAAAAATTAATTAACTGACAATATTTAAAAAACAGAATCCAAATCAATAAGCCCATAATTTTGCCTCACGCATTCCCCGGTTAGCGCTATGCTCTTTTTATCCCTATAACTCTTATGGGTTATATGCATATAGAACTTTAAGCATGCTTAACATTTAGCACATTGCGTGTAGTCGCGTGTGCCCTGTAATCCTTCTGGATTTTTAGTAAGGAAAATGGATGAAGACGAAAACCTCGTATGGACTGAACTGGCTCCCGCTGATCGTGATTCTTGCCATCGCCGCCTTTTTTTGGCGAATGGAACCCCCAACCGGCCTAAGCCCTGCCGCCTGGCACTCCGCCGTCATTTTCGTCGCAACGATCGTGTGTATTGTCGCGAATGTTCTCCCAATTGGGGCTATCGGTATTATCAGTATCACGCTCTTTGCGCTGACGTATGCCGCAGGGGATAAAACGCCCAGCGGCGCGATACAGACCGCACTCAGCGACCTGAACAGCTCGCTGATCTGGCTGATTGTTGTCGCATTCATGATTGCCCGTGGATTTATCAAAACGGGTCTGGGCCGCCGCATCGCCTTGCAGATGATCCGCCTGCTTGGGAAACGCACGCTGGGTCTGGCTTACGGGCTGGCCTTTGCCGATCTGGTGCTTTCTCCCGCGATGCCGAGCAACACCGCACGCTGCGGTGGGATTATTTATCCGATTGCCGATTCGCTATCGCGCAGCTTCGATTCCAAACCGGAAGATGCTTCACGCGGTAAGATTGGTACTTTCCTGATTACCTGCATTGGTAACGTTAACGACGTGACGGCGGCGCTGTTTATGACCGCCTACACTGGCAATCTGCTGGCGGTAAAACTGGCGGCCAACGCGGGGGTAACCATCACCTGGGGAAGCTGGTTTCTGGCGGCGCTTGTGCCCTGCTTGATTTCTCTGGCCGTTGTCCCCCTGCTCGTCTACTGGCTGACCAAGCCGGAAATTCGTCATACGCCGGATGCGCCAAAACTGGCCGTCGCCGAACTGGCAAAAATGGGCAATATGAGCCGCGGTGAATGGCTGATGGCATTTACCGTCATCCTGCTGCTGGTACTGTGGATTTTTGGCGACCGCTTAGGCGTGGACGCCACAACGGCCTCGTTCGTTGGGCTGTCTTTCCTGCTGTTAACCGGCGTACTGAGCTGGGAAGACGTGAAGAGCGAGAAAGGCGCCTGGGATACGTTGATTTGGTTCGCCGCCCTGCTGATGATGGCGAATCAGTTGAAAAAGCTCGGCTTCACGAACTGGTTTGGCGATCTCATCGGCAGCAACATCGGCCACCTGATGCAGGGAACCAGCTGGGTATTGGTGCTGTTGCTGCTGAATGCAGCCTATTTCTACACTCACTATTTCTTCGCCAGCGGCAACGCGCAGATCGCCGCGCTTTTTGCGGTGTTCCTCGGTGTCGGGATCAACCTGAATATTCCAGCGGTGCCGATGGCATTCATGCTGGCATTTACCAGCAGCCTGTACTGTTCACTGACGCAATATACCCACGCGCGCGGCCCCATTCTGTTCGGCGCGGGCTACGTGCCCACCGCCATCTGGTGGCGCACCGGCTTCGTCGTCAGTCTGGTCAATCAGGCGATCTTTATGAGTGCCGGTCTGCTGTGGTGGAAGGTGATTGGCCTGTATTAAGGCTATGTGCCGCTGACACGGTGGGATAAAAAAGGGGCAGCACCGCTGCCCCCACATCGTTGCTACTCTTGTGAAACCGTGTGCTTGTATAAATCACGCTGGGTGAGATAGGTAGAGGTGGCATTCTTATCAATAGAGAGAATGATTTCTCCCGTAAACCCATCATTGAAGTCACCTTCATTGACTTTATTTACCGTAAGTAGCGATTGCGCCCCATTCATCTTGGTAAAATATTCATCTTCATTATTGGTCACGCGCGTGATATCCCTTGGACTATAGGGTTCGTTATTATAAACCACACGACAAAGATCCTCTGGGAAATATAACTGCCCAACAAAAGCAAAGTGCTCTTTTTCCAGAGGATTTTTACTTGGCCGCCTTATCGCAACATGAATATGTGTCGCCCTGCCGGCATAGAACCCAGGGAATATCGTCGTGAACCTCACCACGCCATGCTGGTCCGTTGGCTGTATGCCACGAAAGAAACTGGTGCTATCTGTTCTATTAACGGTTCCGACATCATCTGTTGCCGCTTCTTTATCAGGACTAATAAAGCTCCACCCTGAGTATTTCCCTCTGGCGTTACAGTGCCAGATATCAACCAGGATGTTCTCCACGGGTTCACACGACACACCGTCGATCACTTTTATCTTCAGCAGCAGCGGGATGCCGGATTGAGATTCGGTAATATCACGCCGTAGTATTTTATAATCAACAAAATAAGGCCCGACAATTTGTTCGGTCGTAAGCGGGCACGTCTTTATCCCCACGCCCTTTGCCTTATCCACGACGTCATTCGCCCTCGTATAGAACGGGATATTCGCTAACGATAATAACCCGACGGTTCCAATGATTCGTTTCGCAGAGCTAATAAAGAAAAATCGTCTATTTTTATTATTCAATTCCATTGCTATGCCTCACATGTGCTATGTAAATAGCGTTTTAAATAATAAGTAGTGAAATTATTTTCAGGGGTAACAGGCGCTACACCACTCCATTAATGATCAATGCATCGATTAATCGATCAATTAATGAATATGACGTTCGGTAACATCACCGAATATAACACGCCACAGAAGTATTATTTTTAGTTGTTAAAATGTCCAGTTCATCTGATATAAATACCACGTATTGCCACATATCAAGACAAGTACAATTATATTAATTACCCTTAAACAATATAAATACAGGAAATATAAATTCACGATTATTTATTTCATTCAATGAATCAGAACGACATCTAATTAGTTGAGGAAAATAGCTGAAATAGATATGCAGTAGTAGAATATTATCGCTATTCGCTATCAGGAATATGATGATCTCATGTATTCAAATATGGAGGGAGAATAGAAGATTTATGGATATAAATTTTCATACACGTTACCGTCCTGCCCGTTAAGGCAGGACGGCGAAGGCATCAGAACGAGTAAGAGACGCTGCCGACTACGCTGCGTTCGGCACCGAAGTAACAGAACTCCAGCGAGTTACAGGCGGAGACATAGCGTTTATCGGTCAGGTTGTTCACATTAAGCTGCGCACTCACCCCTTTCAGACCCACCTTCGAGAGATCGTATCCCACCGCCAGATCCACCAGCGTATAAGACGGCAGCGTGTGGGTATTGGCACGATCGGAGGTCACACCGTTCACGTAACGCACGCCGGAACCAATCGTCAGGCCGTCCAGCGGACCGCTTTTGACATCATAGCTGGCCCAGGCGCTGGCCTGATTGCGCGGCGCGTACACCGCACGCTTTCCTTGCTCAGCCACACTGCTTTTCTTATAGCGAATATCCGTATAGGTATAAGCCGCTTGCAGACGCAGATTATCCGTAATATGGCTCACGGCCTCCAGTTCCACCCCTTCCGATTCAATTTCCCCCACGGAACGGTAAGGGTCATTAGGCTGAACTTTTGTCGCCACGTTCTTCTGATTAATACGGAATACCGACAGACTGTACTGATCCTGAGAACCTTCAGGCTGATATTTCATCCCGGCTTCCCACTGCTTGCCCTTCATAGGCTCCAGTACGTTGCCGTTATCATCGGCGAAGCTGGTCGGCGTAAAGGCCGTGGAATAGCTGACATAAGGTGCAAATCCGCTATCAAACAGGTAGAGCAATGCGGCACGCGAGCTAAAGTTGTTTTTATCCAACTCGCTGTGTGTCCCCTTGGTATGGTTAACATGGGTCACTTTTACCTGGTCGTGACGACCGCCCAGCGTTAGGCGCCAGCGCTCCCAGCTCATTTGATCCTGTACATAGATGCCTGTCTGTTGCAGCTTATGTTTTTCCTGCGTGCCGGACAGGGTCGTTGGTCCAGAACCGTAAACGGGATTAAACGCATTAATCTCCGGGAAGGTACCCGAAGGCCAGTCCATATTATTATTACGCTGCTGATAGTCGAGCCCCACCAGCAGACGGTGGTTTACCGCACCGGTATCCACGCTGCCATCGAGCTGGTTATCTAGCGTTAACGCAGACAGTGACTCGCGGGAACCCGAGTAATAACGGGTCAGCGTATCGGCGCTCGGCTGCGTCCAGCCATAGGCGTACACCTGATCCAAATGCACCTTGGTACGCAGATAACGCAGTTTTTGGCGCACCGCCCAGCCGCTATCGAAGCCATGTTCGAAGTTGTATCCCACCATGTTTTGCTTACGGTCGTATTTCTCATAATTCTCTTCCCCTTCATAGAAGGTGTTCGAGATTTTCCGCCCGTTGTGCGCCACCACCGTACCGTCATACGGCAAACCCGAGTGACTGCCGCCTTCTGGATCGCGTTGTAGGTAAGCCATCAATTCCAGACGCGTCTTGTCGGAAATCCGCCACAGCAGGCTAGGCGCAATCGCATAGCGTTCTTCTTTCAGCGGCCCAAATTGGGTATCCGCTTCACGGACCATTCCCCCCAGACGGAACGCAAAACGCTCGTCATCATCCAGCGGTCCGGTAACATCAAACGCCGCGCCACGTTGTGCATTGTTGCCTGCGAACAGTTTGATCTGTCCGCTGCGATCGAAGGATGGCTGGCGGGAATTCAGCGCCACAATCCCACCCGGAGAAGAACGCCCGTAGAGTACGGACGCCGGGCCTCTGACCACTTCAATGCTGTCGAGGAACCAGGGATCGATAACCAGCGAACTATGGGAGTTGGTATCCCCCATCATCTTCAGTCCGTCGAGATAGACGTTATCCAGACTACCGTCGGAAAAGCCGCGCAGTACCATGTAGTCAAAGCGGTTGGACGCGCCGATCTGGTTGTTATACACACCCGGCGTATAGCCGACCGCCTGCCGAACGCTGGTCGCGCCCTGCTCCTGAATCTGATCGCGCGTAATGATAGAAACGGCCTGAGGAGTCTCGATATCGGGCGTTTCCAGTTTGGTCGCCCCGCGTTGCGTTTGAGACGTCACAACCAGCGTATCTCCCTGAGAAGAAGAGGATGGCGTATCCTGCGCCAGTACCGACACAGTAAATCCACTGGTGAAACAGCCGACCACCAGCGCCAGCCGCGTTTTTCTGAACATGGGAATCTCCACAGACCTTATTATTGTAAATAAGAATTATTACCGTTTTTAGTCTTGCGATAGCTATGCGCAGTGACAGCGTGCGTATGCGCAATAACAAAACGGGAACTCAGTGAGAAAGCGTCAGGCAGGCAGCCTCTGACATAAATAAGGTTCAGGAGAGTGATGAAGGGAAGCGCTAGCTGACCATGCGCGCATCGCTCGGCGCCATACCGTAACGCCGCCGGAAAGCCGTGGCAAAGTTGGTCGCATGCTGGTAGCCCGACATCCAGGCCGCCTGTTGAACGCTGTAGCCCTGTACCAGATAGCGGCGAGCCAGTTCCAACCGACAGTCGCGCAAATAGTCAAAGACCGAATGACCATACGCCTGACGAAACTTGGTGCGCAGGCTGCTGCTGCTCATCGCAGCCAGCTGTGCCAGTTCATTAAGGGTGTACTCTTTTTCAGGCTGTTGCGCCAGCAGTCGCCGGACGTTCTCCAGCCGCTCCTGTTCACCGGGCGGAGGCAATACGCGCCGTTCCCCGCCACGTTGCCCGAATGACAGGCCTTGCCCCAACAGCTGTAGCATTACGCCTTCCAACATCAGCTGGCGTGATAGCCCCGGCGTGGTGTTTTCCAGCGCGTGCTGTAGCCCAGATAACACATGGCCGGGAACCTGCCATAAAAACGTCGGGTTTCCCCCCTGCTCCCACTCGTTCAGCAACGAGCCCAACAGCGGATCCAAAGCGAACGTGGCGGGAAAAATACCCAGCGAGACGGTGCGAAGATGACAATCCGCAAGGTGGCTGGCGTTCATGACTAACGGGTCACCCAGACGAGTGCTGAATGCCATGCCGGCTCGCACAACAAACTCCTTACCGCTCAGGCGCAGCGCGACGCACCCTTCCAGCACCACCAGCGTATAAAACGGACAGCAGTGCAAAGACGTCGATTCGTAGGGTTGCAACACGCGCACATTGGAATTCGTCAGACAAATACCGGAGGACAGCGTCATCTCTTCGACATCCCCCTGCACAACGATACGCTTTTCTTTCGTGCGATCGCGGCAAGACGACAGCTGCGGGAAATGGTAATCAATCCCGTAACGTTCACCGATATCGAAGAAATCCTCAATGGAAAAGAGTCGTTTGAGCATGAGCGAGAAGATACCCTCATCCTGTTTAACGCCCAGAATCAGGCCTGCAGTTAACGGAAATGACGTGACGTAGCGACCTATTCGCTACAGAGATCGTTATTCACCTTATCATTGCGTAGCGAGCGCATCAATAAGACTGATAACTATTCTCATTAAAATGGTGTTCGCGTAACACAGGATCATCAACGGGGAAGATATTTCATGGACTCAATCACGAAACCAGTACAGCTATGCAAAAAAGCATACGTTTCGTGCGTGATAAGCCGAGTATTTCTCTGTGCCATCAGCACCACGCCCGACTCAGGGCGCTCAATCGCCGCCGCCCTGAGAACCCAGGCTTTTTGGCGGAATTCTGCCGCTACGCGGTGCCTTCGGCGTTCGTGGTCGCTGTTCGGGCCGTCAGTGACGCGTTCCCGACGCGGCACTGACTTTCGCCGCGTCCATGCGGCTCACCCGGCGGCCACGCCCACCTCAGCAGAATTTTAACGCCAGTTGAAAACCAACACTTGTTAACCCACAGATATTATTTCTCTTACTGGCATCTTAATCGGCGTCATAGCCCAAATTCGGCGCCAGCCAGCGCTCCACTTCACTCACATCCATCCCTTTACGCACCGCGTAATCCTCTACCTGATCGTGCTGGATTTGCGCAACGGCGAAGTATTTGCTGTCGGGGTGGCTGAAGTACCAGCCGGATACCGACGCGCCCGGCCACATGGCATAAGACTCGGTTAACTTCATGCCGGTATGTTTTTCCACATCCAGCAGCTGCCAGATTTGCACTTTCTCCGTGTGATCCGGGCACGCCGGATAGCCCGGTGCAGGGCGAATACCCTGATAGTTTTCTCGAATCAGCAGCTCGTTACTGAGGTTCTCATTCGGCGCATAGCCCCAGTACACCTTGCGCACACGCTCATGCAGGTATTCCGCAAAGGCTTCTGCCAGACGGTCAGAGATCGCCTTCACCATGATCTTGTTGTAATCATCATGCTGAGCTTCCCATTGATCGGCCAACGTATCTTCTTCCAGACCGCCAGTTACCGCAAAGGCACCGAGATAATCTGGCTTACCGCTGGACTTCGGCGCCACGAAGTCGGACAGGCAATAGTTCGGGAAGTCAGTTTTCTGCGTCTGCTGGCGCAGATGGTGGCTGACTGACAGCACCGTTTCGCGCCGTTCATCGGTATAAATCACCACGTCATCCCCAACGCGGTTCGCCGGGAATAAACCCACCACGCCACGAGGATTCAGCGCACCGCGCGCGGATAGGTCATCCAGCATCGCATTGGCATCGGAAAACAGGCGCTTGGCTTCTTCTCCCACCACCTCATCTTCCAGAATGCGAGGATATTTCCCCGCCAGCGACCAGGTCATAAAGAACGGCGTCCAGTCGATGTAGTTACGCAGCGTTTCAATGCTGGCCGTCACTTCCTGAACGCCCAGACGATGCGCAACGGGCGGCGTGTAATTTTCCCAATCCAGATCAGAGGCATTAGCGCGCGCCGCTTCCAACGTCACCGGCGGCGTTCTCGGCTTTTTACGCGCATGCTGAATACGCACGGTTTCATACTCTTTACGGGTACGCGCCACAAAGTCGTCATATTGCGTACTGGACAGCAGCGCTGACACCACCCCCACAGAGCGGGAAGCATTCTGCACATAGACCGTCGGGCCGCTGTAGTTCTGCTCAATCTTCACGGCGGTATGCGCTTTAGACGTCGTCGCGCCGCCAATCAGCAGCGGCAGCGTAAAGCCCTGACGCTCCATCTCTTTCGCCACGTTGACCATTTCATCCAGCGACGGCGTAATCAGCCCGGACAACCCGATGATATCGACGTTCTCTTCACGCGCGGTCTTCAGGATCTTATCCGTCGGCACCATCACGCCCAGATCGATAATTTCGTAGTTGTTACATTGCAGCACCACGCCGACGATATTCTTACCGATGTCGTGAACGTCGCCTTTGACCGTCGCCAGCAGGATCTTCCCGGCTGACGTCCCTTTGGCCTTGCTGGCTTCAATATAGGGTTCGAGATAGGCCACTGCCTGCTTCATCACACGGGCAGATTTCACCACCTGCGGCAAAAACATTTTCCCCGCGCCAAACAGATCGCCGACCACGTTCATGCCATCCATCAGCGGACCTTCAATCACCTCTATCGGCCGAGCGGCCTGCTGGCGCGCTTCTTCGGTGTCCAGCTCAATGAATTCGGTAATGCCTTTCACCAGCGAATATTCCAGCCGCTTCTTCACATCCCAGCCGCGCCATTCCGCCTGCGTTTTACTGCCTTCATCTTCCGTTTTGCTGCCGCGATATTTTTCCGCCAGCTCGAGCATGCGCTCGGTGGCATCGCTGCGACGGTTCAGGATCACATCCTCCACCGCCTCGCGCAGTTCCGCAGGGAGATCGTCATAGATCGCCAACTGACCGGCATTCACGATCCCCATGTCCATGCCGTTGCGGATCGCGTGATAAAGGAAGACGGCGTGGATCGCTTCACGTACCAGATCGTTGCCACGGAATGAGAAGGAAACGTTGGACACGCCGCCGGAGATCATCGCATGCGGCAGTTGCGCCTTGATGTCTGCACAGGCCTCAATGAAATCCACCGCGTAGTTGTTGTGTTCGTCGATCCCCGTTGCCACGGCGAAGATGTTCGGATCGAAGATGATATCTTCCGGTGGAAAACCAACTTCTTCCGTCAGGATGCGGTAGGCTCGGCGACAGATTTCAATTTTACGTGCGCGGGTGTCCGCCTGACCGACTTCATCAAAGGCCATGACCACCACGGCGGCACCATAGCGCCGTACCAGTTTGGCATGGTGGACAAAGGCCTCCACGCCTTCCTTCATGGAGATCGAGTTAACAATCCCTTTGCCCTGAATACATTTAAGCCCTTTCTCAACCACGTCCCATTTTGAGGAATCAATCATGATCGGCACACGGGCAATATCCGGCTCGCCAGCAATGAGGTTCAGGAAACGGATCATCGCCGCTTCCGCATCCAGCATGCCTTCATCCATGTTGATATCGATGATCTGCGCGCCGCTTTCCACCTGCTGACGTGCGACATCCAGCGCTTCGTTATATTTTTCTTCTTTAATCAGTCGTTTAAAACGCGCAGAACCGGTAACGTTCGTCCGCTCCCCCACGTTAACAAATAGGGTCTTGGCATCGATAGTCAACGGTTCCAGGCCGGATAAGCGGCAGGCGACCGGGATCTCCGGCAGCTTACGCGGCGGCACGCCTTCCACCACTTTCGCCATCGCGGCAATATGCGCGGGTGTCGATCCGCAGCAACCACCGACGATATTCAGAAAACCGGATCGCGCCCATTCGCCGATATGTTTCGCCATATCGGTCGGATCTAAATCGTACTCCCCAAAGGCGTTGGGCAGCCCTGCGTTGGGGTGCGCGCTCACATAGCATTCTGAAATACGTGACAGCTCGGCGACATACTGGCGCAGTTCATCCGGCCCCAGCGCACAGTTCAGACCGAACGAGAGCGGGCGCGAATGGCGTAAGGAGTTATAAAATGCTTCTGTTGTCTGGCCGGATAGCGTACGCCCTGACGCATCCGTGATCGTGCCGGAAATCATCACCGGCAATGTGACCCCTAATGCCTCAAATTCACTTTCAACCGCAAAACTCGCCGCTTTGGCATTCAAGGTATCGAAAATGGTTTCGATCATGATCAGATCGACGCCGCCCGCGATCAAGGCGCGTGTCGATTCGCGATACGCGTCTACCAGTTGATCAAAACTGACGTTGCGAAACGCAGGATCGTTAACATCGGGAGAGATCGAGGCGGTGCGGTTAGTCGGGCCGAGTACGCCGGCAACATAACGCGGTTTATCCGGCGTTAATGCCGTCCATTTATCCGCACTGGCACGCGCGAGCTGTGCGGCGACGGTATTCATTTCCGCCGACAGCGATTGCATATCATAGTCCGCCATCGCAATGGTGGTGGCGTTGAAGGTGTTGGTTTCGAGGATGTCGGCCCCGGCTTCCAGATAGGCATCATGGATTTCGCTAATCACCTGCGGCCTAGTGAGCACCAGCAGATCGTTATTTCCCTTCACATCGCTCGGCCAGTCGGCAAAACGCTCGCCGCGATAATCTGCTTCCTGCAGGCGATAACCCTGGATCATGGTTCCCATACCACCATCCAGCACCATAATGCGTTGCGCCAACTGACGCCGCAATTCGTCTACCCGATTACTCACGCGAACCCCATCCCCGGCCAATAAATACGATATGTTGTGTCTATCCTAGCATAAGTTATGAGCAGGCTAACGCAGTGTAGCGTGAGACTTTTTCAGGTCATTTGCCGATAAAAAACACAGAGAAAGAAGAGTTGCATTCTGCGGTAAAAAAACGAAAATCAATTCCATTACCATAAAAAGGAATCGACGCCATGACGCCACCAGAGCCAGCCAAACGTGGGAAAAAACCCCGTTCCAGCACGGGCGCTACCGCACAGCCAACCGGGCAGGTTCAATCGCTGACCCGTGGCCTGACGTTGCTTGAATATATCGCCAAAGCCAACGGCAGCGTAGCGCTAACCGATCTCGCTCAGCAGGCCGGTTTACCGAATTCTACGACCCACCGTTTGCTCACCACCATGCAGCAGCAGGGCTTTGTGCGTCAAGTTGGCGATCTGGGGCTGTGGACGATTGGCTCACACGCTTTTATCGTCGGCAGCAGCTTTCTGCAAAGCCGCAACCTGCTGGCGATTGTGCATCCGATAGTACGCAAGTTGATGGAAGACTCGGGCGAAACCGTCAATCTGGCCGTGTTCGATCAGACCGACAGCCAAGCAATCATCATCGATCAGGTGCAGTGTACGGCGCTGATGCGTATGTCTGCACCGATCGGCGGTAAGCTGCCGATGCATGCTTCCGGTGCCGGGAAAGCCTTTCTGGCGCATTTACCCGATGCACAGGTCACGCAGTTGCTACACAAGAAAGGGCTGCACGGCTACACGCCGCACACCTTCAGTTCGCCACAAACCCTGAAGGAAAACCTGTCGCTGATTCGCAAGCAGGGCTACTCCTTCGATGATGAAGAGCATGCGCTGGGGCTACGCTGTATCGCGGCCTGCATTCTGGATGAACATCATGAAGCTTTTGCCGCCATTTCCATCTCCGGCCCTGTATCACGTATCACGGACGACCGCGTCACGGAACTCGGCGCGCTGGTGATCAAAGCCGCCAAGCAGGTCATGCAGGAATACAGCGGGTTATGAATAAGGTGTATGACACGGAAGGTCTTTTGGTCACATGTTTTATGCCAATCTTGGTGCCGTTTCGTGCGCGATAATACCGTTATTTTCATGCTACTTCGTAGCACGCGCCCGACACGGGGCGGCTCACACGCCGCTCGCCCCGTGACCCCTGGCTTTTCGGCGTGAATTATGCCGCTGCGCGGTGCCTTCGTCGGTATCGGGCTTCACGGACCGCTTGCGACACGTTCCTGACGTGGCGCAAGCTTTCGCCGCGTCCATGCGGCTCATCCTAAGCCTGCTATCTCCTCAGCATAATTTTTTACGCCGGATAACGGCAAAGGCCTGAATCATTCTCAGTTGTGGTGTATAGCGGCTCAGCACGCTGGCTAAAACGCTTGCGGCGTCGGTAGGCGTAAACATCCTCAATGTGCCCTTCCCTGATACGTTGTTGTAGTGCTCGCCAGTAATCCGCGCAAAACAGATCGCCGTGCATTTCCTCAAACAGCGTACGAATGTGGTGGTCGCTACACAGGAAATGGGGAAACTCTTCGGGAAACACATCATTCGGCGCGACGCTGTACCACGGTTCTGCGGCCAGCTCATCTTCCGGGTAACGCGGCGGCGGTATTTTGCGGAAATTCACCTCGGTCATGTAGCAAATTTCATCGTAGTCATAAAACACGACCCGCCCATGACGCGTGACGCCGAAATTCTTGAATAGCATGTCGCCGGGGAAAATGTTCGCCGCAGCCAGCTGTTTGATAGCATTGCCATACTCTTCAATCACATCATGCAGCTGCTGTGCATTTGCCTGTTCCAGATAGAGATTCAGCGGCGTCATCCGGCGTTCCATGTACAAGTGCCGGATCACCAACCGATCGCCCAGATCTTCCAACTTCTCTGGCACTTCACGCCAAAGCTCGTCCAGCAGTTCCGGGCTAATGCGATGCTTATCGATGACGAAGTTTTCATATTCCTGCGTATCCGCCATACGCCCAACGCGATCGTGCTCTTTCACCAGTTGATAGCACGCCATGACCCGCTCCGCACTCACCTCTTTCTGCGGCGCAAAACGATCTTTGATGACCTTAAAGACGCGATCGAAAGAAGGCAGCGTAAACACCAACATCACCATCCCTTTCACGCCGGGCGCGATGATGAACTGCTCTTCTGATTCAGCAATGTAGTGCAAATATTCACGGTAATACTCAGTTTTACTGTGCTTCTGGCAGCCAATAGCCAAATAAAGCTCCGCCGTCGTCTTCCCCGGCAAAATATCCCGCAGCCAGGCCACTAGCGCAGACGGCAGCGGGGCATACACCATGAAGTAAGAACGGGCGAAACCAAACACAATGCTAGCATCTGCCTGACTGGTTAAGCAGGTATCAATAAATAGCGCACCGCGCTCATTGTGGTGAATCGGCAACAGGAACGGAACAATACCGTCAGGGAGCGACAACTTGCCCACCAGCCAGGCCGCTTTGTTGCGATAAAACAGCTCGTTAGCCACCTGTAATGTCGCCTGAGCCAGCTGCTCCGCAGAAAACGTGCGCTGTAAATACGCAACGATATAGCCAATATCACGCGGCAAATCTTCCCACGGTAACCGCAGTGGCACATCACTCAGCAGCTTTTCCAACATGTTCTGCCAGCCGTCGGTTGGCATAAATGTCTTGGCGATAGGTCGGGGAATCTCACGAAAACGCTGTTCAGGCTGAGAACTGAAAACAAATAGCTTATCCGGCGTCAGTTCCCGATGGTTAAACAGCCGACAGTAGACGGAATTAAAGAAACTCTCAGCAATCTCAAAGCGCGGGTAGTCCGGCAGTAAGCGGGTGTAGATATGCTTCACTCGCGCCAAAAAATCCGCGTCATCACAGCGGATACCGGTAATACAGCGCAACTGTTCAACCACCAAGCCCACGTGGTGATCGTATAGATGAATACGCTGTTTCATTGCCTGTTGTACGGCAGGCCAGTCAGCCTGTTCAAAGCGCTGCTGCGCCCCCGCCGTCACTTCGAGAAAACGTCCATATTGCGCATCAAACCCTTGCAGGATCGTCTGCGCCACCAGCTTTTCAAGGTCACGCGTCATCATGATCTCCAGATGAAACCCGGCCAGCGGTTCACTGACCGGGTTAGGATCAGAACTGCTGTTCTTCCGTCGATCCCGTCAGCGCCGTCACCGAAGACTCGCCTCCCTGAATGATGTTTGTCACCTTATCGAAGTAGCCGGTTCCTACCTCCTGCTGATGTGATGAGAAGGTATAGCCATCCTTAATCGCTTCAAACTCAGGCTGCTGTACTTTTTCTACGTAGTGTCTCATCCCTTCACCCTGCGCATAGGCATGCGCCAGGTCAAACATGTTGAACCACATACTGTGGATACCCGCCAGCGTAATGAACTGATACTTGTAACCCATCGCCGACAGCTCATCCTGAAAACGCGCAATCGTGCTGTCATCCAGATTCTTCTTCCAGTTAAAGGAAGGTGAACAGTTGTATGCCAGCAGCTTACCGGGGAACTTCGCGTGGATAGCTTCAGCAAAACGGCGCGCCAGCGATAAATCCGGTGTAGACGTTTCGCACCACACCAGATCGGCATAAGGCGCGTAAGCCAGACCGCGACTGATTGCCTGCTCAATCCCGGCACGGGTACGATAGAATCCTTCTACCGTGCGTTCGCCAGTGATGAAGTCACGATCGTACTCATCACAGTCAGACGTCAGCAAATCCGCCGCATCCGCATCGGTTCGCGCAACCAGTAAAGTAGGCACCCCCAACACATCCGCCGCCAGACGCGCCGCAATCAGCTTCTGAACCGCTTCCTGAGTGGGAACCAGCACTTTACCGCCCATGTGTCCGCATTTCTTCGCCGATGCCAGTTGGTCCTCAAAGTGAACCGCTGCGGCTCCCGCTTCAATCATCGATTTCATCAGCTCAAACGCGTTAAGCACGCCGCCGAATCCCGCTTCCGCATCTGCCACAATCGGCAGGAAGTAGTCGGTATGGCGCTTGTCGCCCGGCTCAATGTGGTTTGCCCACTGGATCTGATCGGCACGCCGAAACGTATTATTGATGCGTTCAATGACTGCGGGCACAGAGTTCGCTGGATAGAGCGACTGATCGGGATACATACTAGATGCCAGATTGGCATCCGCCGCCACCTGCCAGCCGGAAAGGTAAATCGCCTCAATGCCCGCTTTCGCCTGCTGTAAAGCCTGTCCGCCCGTCAGCGCGCCCAGGCAATTCACATAGCCTTTGCGCGCGTCACCATGCAGCAGGTTCCACAGCTTCGCAGCACCGAGCTGCGCGAGCGTACATTCCGGGTTCACCGAACCCCGTAGATTAATCACATCTTCTGCGCTGTAGGGGCGCGTAATCCCTTCCCAGCGGGCGGTTTTCCACTCTTTTTCAATATGCTGGACTTGTTGAGTACGAGAGGTGGTCATAGCAGAGGTTCCTTTTTATTATCAGTCAGGATTAATCAAGCAGTGCGTAGCCGGGTAACGTCAGGAAGTCGATCAGCTCATCTTGCGTGGTGATTTGCTCCATCAGCCGGGCGGCGTCATCAAAGCGCCCTCCACTGAAGCGGGCATCACCGAGCTCCTCCTGAATCACAAACATCTCTTCGGCCAGCATCTGGCGGAACAGCGCCTTGGTGATCACGCGACCATCGCTCAATGTCTTGCCGTGGCGAATCCACTGCCAGATTGAGGTACGGGAGATTTCTGCCGTCGCTGCATCCTCCATCAGCCCATAAATCGGGACGCAGCCATTGCCGGATATCCATGCTTCGATGTACTGCACCGCAACACGGATATTCGCGCGCATCCCCACTTCCGTGCGCTCGCCCGGACAAGGCTCCAGCAATTCCTCAGCGCGAATAGGCGCATCCTGTTCACGGCGAATATCGAGCTGATTTTTACGCCCACCTAACGCCCGATCGAACACCTCCATCACGGCATCTGCCAGCCCCGGATGAGCCACCCAGGTGCCATCATGCCCATTGTGAGCTTCCAGCTCTTTGTCTTTACATACCTTATCCAACACCCAGTTATTGCGTTCCGCGTCCTTACTTGGGATGAACGCCGCCATCCCCCCCATGGCGAACGCACCACGGCGATGGCAGGTTTTGATCAACAGCCGTGAGTAAGCGCTAAGGAAGGGTTTTTCCATCGTCACCGACTGGCGGTCAGGCAGAACGCGATCGCCATGGTTCTTTAATGTTTTGATATAGCTGAAGATGTAGTCCCAGCGGCCGCAGTTCAGCCCAACGATATGATCGCGCAAGTGGTAGAGAATTTCGTCCATCTGGAAAACGGCAGGCAGCGTTTCAATCAACACCGTTGCTTTGATCGCCCCGCGTGGCAGGTCAAAACGATCTTCGGTATAGCAGAAAACATCATTCCACCAGGCCGCTTCCTGCCATGACTGCGTCTTTGGCAGATAGAAATAAGGGCCACTACCTTTCTTCAGTAATTCCTGATAGTTATGGAAAAAATACAGCGCGAAGTCGAACAGGCTGCCGGGGATCGCTTCCCCCTGCCAGGACACATGTTTTTCGGGCAGATGCAAACCGCGCACACGGCAAATCAATACGGCAGGATTGGGTTTCAACTGGTAGATTTTTCCTGTTTCATTGATATAGGAAATCGTACCGCGTACGGCATCACGTAAGTTGATTTGCCCGTCAATGACCTTTTCCCATCCCGGCGACAGTGAATCCTCAAAGTCCGCCATGAAAACCTTCACATTGGCATTCAATGCATTGATTACCATCTTGCGTTCGACCGGGCCGGTAATCTCAACACGACGATCCTGAAGGTCATCGGGAATACCGCGTATTGTCCACGCCCTATCACGAATGGAAGCCGTTTCTGAAATAAAATCAGGTAGCTTACCCTGATCGATATTACGCTGCTGGACCTGCCGTTCGGCGAGCAACTGATTACGTGCCGGTGTGAAATGCGCGACCAGCTCCGTTAAAAAATCAATCGCTTCCTCCGTAAGAATTTGCTTCTCACCTTCGCCAAAACGCTGACTAAACGCCAATTCTCTGTTTATCGTCTGCTGCATCATTCGTGGTTCCTTTTCAGATTCCGCTTCATTCATCAACAACCGCCAAATCGGCAAACCAGTATGTACATTTCTTAGCCGACAGAATTAAGCGTAATACAATAAAAAACAAAATCAAAAACAATTTCCATTTTTATGGTTTTTTAAACATAACTTATTAATAAAAATGAAGATAAAAATAGAAAGAGAAAAGAAATGACTTTCACTCATCAGCAGAAACGAAATGATTCAGCACAAAAAAGAAAGGCACCTTAAAAGGTGCCTTAGAGAAAAGAAGGGAGATGGCTTAGTCCAGCGTAGGGTTCATTCGACGTAAATCATAAGGCGTAATCTGGTAGACATAATAATTCAGCCAGTTAACAAAAAGCAGATGACCGTGGCTACGCCAGCTCGCTTTCGGTGCCAGTTCAGGGTTGTCGTCAGGGAAATAGTTAACCGGTACAGCCGGATCCAATCCGGCGTCATAATCACGGAAAAACTCTCCCGCTAGCGTCAGGGCATCATACTCTGGATGACCGGTAACAAACGCCAGACGCTTATCTTTGCTGGCAAACAGATAGGCGCCAGCCTGCTCCGATTCAACCAGAATATCTAAATCTGTATGCTGCCGAATCACATCAGCCGGGAAATCCGCATAGCGAGAATGTGGAGCCAGGAACGTTTCATCAAAACCGCGGGTCAACAACGCATGGGGTTGTAACGTTTGATGCGAATAAACGCCAGATAGCTTTTCCTTACGGGTCATTTTTGGAATGCCGTAGAGGATATTGAGAGCAGCCTGCACAGCCCAACACACGAATAATGTGGAGGTCACATGCTCTTTTGCCCACTCGATGACACGCGCGATCTGTGGCCAATAAACAACATCGCAGAAATCGACTAATCCCAGTGGTGCGCCAGTCACAATCAAGCCATCAAAATTGTCGTTCTGAATATCGTCAAAATCGCAGTAGAAATTATTCAAATGCTCAGCCGGCGTATTCTTTGATTCACGACTATCGATACGCAACAGCTGGATATCAATCTGTAGGGGTGAATTGGATAACAGGCGCAGAAACTGGTTTTCAGTCTCAATCTTTTTAGGCATCAGGTTCAGCACCAGCACTTTGAGGGGGCGAATTTCCTGCGTTTTAGCACGCGAGGACGTCATTACAAAGACGTTCTCATTACGCAGAAAATTGACGGCTGGTAACTCATCAGGAACCCGAATTGGCATAACCTTATATCCTCAAAGCATACGTTTAAACGTTTAGACATCCAGATGCCCGAAGATAGCGAGTTTTCGTACTAATGTCGAGCGCTCAACGCATAAGGTGAAAATGTTTCACGAGATTCAGTATGCACCACCAGTACTACTTCTGCTGAATACGTTTGAGTGCGTCAGAATCACTCAGGGGAACAGCGCTAGAAATGACAATGAGTCTAGATTTACGACAGCTCATGACCGTGATCTCCTGAAGTATGCGTTCCTCTACATGAGAAAGCCCTCCTTCATTCATTTCCAGAGCATGAATAGTAGAGTCGTGCTACTAAACCAGTTGCGCCAATCGAAGATTACGTACTGTTATTTGATTTTTACGAATTTGGATATAGAGATTCATGATTAGTCCTCCTGACACTTCAGTCTTCCCCAAATACGCACAGCAAAAAGCCCCTGTCTTTCGACAGCGACTGTCCACTTGTTTGATGCCCGGCCGTTTATGGCAGGCGTCCTGCCCGCCCCCCTCGGGCCATTGCGTCGCAACGTGCAAATCCGCTCCCGGCGGATTTGTCCTGCTCCAGAGAGCCCCCCTCACCGACACACAACAGACAAAACAAAAAGCCCAGTCTTTCGACTGAGCTTCTTGTTTTATTTGATGCCTGGCAGTTCCCTACTCTCACATGGGGAAGCCCCACACTACCATCGGCGCTACGGCGTTTCACTTCTGAGTTCGGCATGGGGTCAGGTGGGACCACCGCGCTATCG